>PLUZ01000128.1 GCA_003162995.1 Methylocapsa sp.
CCCTAAGCTGGCATCAAGCTGGATGCGCGATGCGGGAACTGTCATCGTCGAATCCGGATTGGGCGTCGCTTTCATCGAATTGATCCGGCAAATCAGCCCCAACGCGCGCATCATCTACAACGCGTCCGACGATCTCGCTGTGCTTGGCTGCGCTCCTTTTCTGCTCTCGGAGCTTGACCGCGTCGCCGGATGCTTGGATTGGGCCCGCGTCCCATCTCGGGCGCTTGCCAGGGGCTTTACACAAGATCTTCCTCTCTATTTAATTCCGCATGGGATCGATTTCCGAGTTTGGGATCAAGAAGACACATCCCCATATGGAAGCGGCATTCACGCTGTGTCGGTGGGATCAATGCTTTTTGATGAAAGCTTCGTCGTATCGGCGGCATATCTGTTTCCCGAAGTGCAATTCCATATTATCGGCCCGGGAAGAACCAGCAGTGCGCTTTCGCGCGCGAACATTCATGTTTACGGGGAGATGAAATTCACCGAAACGGTGAAGTACATTAGCCACGCGAAGTTTTGTATCGCTCCTTACCGGCGTGATGAAAATGCCAAATACCTGGCCGATACGTCGATGAAATTAATGCAATATGATTTTCTTGGGCTTCCCGCTGTTTGTCCCGCTTTCGCGACTGGGGATCATCCTCACCGGTTCGCTTACGAGCCGGGCGACGTGGCCTCTATAAAAAATGCCATTCAAACAGCAATGCGCCAGGGAAGGCATAAGCCCGGCCATTTTCGCAGCTGGGCGGATGTCGCCAAACGTCTCATCAATCCAGACGCCTATCCGGACACTCCGCTGCTGACCGCCGATGGACGCGCAGCGGCTCTTTCGAGGGCGGTCGCTTAACCAGAGCTGGCCACAGGTTCGTCTTTCGCTTCTGGTGCCGCTGATGGCTTCCCTGACAGCGGCGGTCCGGCCCTTTGAAAAGCATACTTTGTGCTTTTGCGGGGGGTCCCCATGCCCCACAGCCGACGACTATCCATTCCCATTGATTATCTTTGCCCGCATGTGTACTGACAAAGGGGCAATTCAGCCGATGAAACTCAAGCTCGGCGCCTTTCGCGGAGTTTGCGATGCGAAAAATGTCGATATTTCGATTCCCATGCAGAACAGCGCCCCTTCCGGCATCCGTTCTCCTGGCTGCGCTAGCCCTTGGCGGCTGCAATCAAACCTCCGGCCCTACAGCGCCGGTCGCGACCGCGGTACCTCAGGCCCCAGCTCCGCCGAACTGGCCGAAATTGCCGGATGGCGCCGCCTGCACCAAGGAGCTTAGCCATTATCAAACCGTTCTTGACGCCGATGTCGGTACTGGAAATGTCAACCGGTCCGTCTATGATCAGATCGAGACGGAATTGGTTCCAGCTGCCAATGCCTGCGCGGCAGGACATGATGGCGAAGCGCTTGCCATGATCCGGTCGGCAAAAGTTAAGCACGGCTATCGCGCATGATCGAGCGGACCGCGCAAACGCGCGATCCCGGCTCATTTCAGCGGCGGCCGGCACACTAGAGCATGTCCCGAAAAAGTTGCTCGACTTTTCGATTCTGACATGTTCCACGCTTTGATTTTGAGCTGCGTCCTTATCGATCAAAGGATTCCATTTGATCGGGACGCGCTCTAGACTGGCCCTGAGCGCCGGGAAACTGGCGGTAAGGCCGGGTTGGGGACACGGCCATCCCCCAAGCCTCCGGCCGCACTGTTGCGGCGGAGGGTTTCGCTTAGTGTTCGAAGCGGTTTTGCTCCCGCTTTTCACCGGTTCGAGAAATCTTTTCGAGCAAGAAAACCCATTCGAGTACGCATGATGGCCTTGCCACGCCGGTCTCCGGCCTTTCTTCACTCGGACCTTAAGGGTGGGCGCTTCCTCATTGTCGAGGCCTGCTTTTACGAGGATATTGCCGCGATGCTGCTGGAAGGTACGAAGATGGCTTTCACGAAAGCGGGGGCTTCGTTTGATTGCGTCGAAGTGCCCGGTGCCCTCGAAATCCCGCTTGCCATGGCGATTGCACTCGATCATGCCGAAGCCGCGCAACGCCCCTTCGACGGGGCGGTCGCACTCGGTTGCGTCATTCGCGGCGAGACGTATCATTTTGAGATCGTCGCCAACGTAAGCGCGGGTGCGCTCATGCAACTTGCGCTTGGCCGCAAGCTTGCCTTCGGCAATGGTGTCTTGACCGTCGAGAACACGGCGCAGGCTTTGTCGCGTGCCGATCCCCGGCAAGGCGACAAGGGGGGCGATGCCGCGCGGGCCGCGCTTTCGATTCACCGCCTGAAGCTTGGGCTGAATCTTGAAATCGGGGCGCCTTGATGGCCAACGCCGACAGGCGTTCCGCCGCCCGTCTCGCCGCCGTTCAGGCTCTCTATCAAATGGAGGTCACCGGGAAAGGCCTGAAGGAGACTCGCAACGAGTTCGAGTCGTTCTGGATCGGCCATGAAATCGAAGGTGTGCGCTATAAGGATGCGGAAATCGCGTTTTTCGACGATATTCTGGCAGGCGTTGTCTCTGGCCAAGGTCCAATCGATAGGGTTATCGACAATACCTTGGCGGCGGACTGGCCCTTGGCGAGGATCGATTCCGTCATGCGGGCGATCTTGCGTGCAGGCACCTACGAAATAAGGCAGCGGGCCGACGTCCCCGCGCGTGTCTCCATCAAGGAATATGTCGATGTCGCCGGCGCTTTTTTTGGTGCGGAAGAAGCTGGAATGGTCAATGCGGTGTTGGACGCGGTGGCTCGCCAGTGCCGCGCAGCGGAATTCGAACCACGCGGTTAAATTGGAAATCGATGCCGCGTCCTTCGGAAGATGAATTGATCGCTACTTATTTCGCGCCGCTCGCGGGGCCAGGGGCTTTTGGCCTGCGCGACGATGCCGCGATCCTCGCCCAGAGGCCAGGTCAAGATCTCGTCGTGACAACGGATATGTTGACTGCTGGCGTGCATTTTTTCGCTGATGATCCACCTGGGGCGATCGCGCGTAAGGCCTTGCGGGTCAATCTCTCCGACCTTGCCGCCAAGGGTGCAGAGCCGCGCGGGTTTCTCCTTGGTCTTGCCTTGCCAGGGGATTGGACGACCCATTGGCTCGCGGGCTTCGCGCAAGGGCTTGGCGAGGACGCCGCGGCCTACAATTGTCCGCTCTTGGGCGGCGACACTGTGAAGACTCTTGGTCCGCTCGCCATATCGATCACCGCGATTGGCACTGTTCCGGAGCAAAAAATCGTCTTGCGGCAAGGCGTCGCGGCGGACGACCTCCTTTATGTGACCGGGACGATCGGGGACGCGGCGTTAGGCTTGCAGTTGCGAGCCGGTGCGGCGCAAGATAGGGAGTGGACGAAATGCGTCAGCCAAGCGGACGCTGCCTACCTCGCAGGCCGCTACCTTCTGCCGCAGCCGCGTCTTTGCCTGCGCGAGGCGCTGCACGCCCACGCCCACGCGGCCATGGACATTTCGGACGGACTTGCGGGCGATCTCGCAAAAATATTAGATCTCACCGGAATGACAGCCGAGGTTATGGCCGCCGATGTTCCGCTATCCAAAGCCGCGCGCAAACTCGTGCGTCATGCGCCATCTCTCCTCGAAACGATTTTTACCGGGGGGGACGATTATGAACTGCTTTGTGCCGTGCCGCCCTCCCAAAGCGCCGCGTTTGAAGCGCGCGCTATTGCCGCGGGACTACCGGTACACCCGATCGGCACGGCCAAGCCGGGCCATATGCCGCCAACGTTCAAGGATCCAGACGGGCAGAATTTGGTCTTCGCGCAGCCTTCCTTCCGGCATTTTTAAACGGTTAAGCGGCGGGCGATTGCCAGTATCGCACAAAGCCCAATTGCACGGTGCTGCGGTTTCGTATAGGCCGTGCCAAGGACGCTAGCCCGAGGCTTCGCCAATCCCCTTAAACGAACATTCAAGGTGGCAACACATGAATTCTCTATGGGTTGTGATTTTCGCCGGTCTTTTGTCTATCGTCTATGGCGTAATAACATCATCGAAATTGTTAGCCGCCGATGCCGGCTCGGCGAAAATGCAGGAGATCGCGGGAGCGATCGCCGAAGGCGCGCAAGCCTATTTGAAGCGCCAATATACGACCATCGCCGCTGTTGGCGCCGTCATCTTCTTGGCTTTTGGCTTTCTTGTCTCCTGGCCGCTCGCGGTTGGATTTCTGATCGGGTCGGTCCTTTCGGGCGCGGCCGGATTCATCGGCATGAATGTTTCAGTGCGCGCGAACGTCCGCACCGCCCAGGCCGCGTCGCAATCGCTCGCCGCCGGGCTCGACATTTCATTCAAGGCGGGCGCCGTCACGGGGCTTTTGGTCGCAGGCCTCGCACTGCTTGGCGTTGCCGTGTATTTTTACATTCTTACCGGCCCGCTCGGCCATGCGCCGGAAAGCCGTGAGACAATCGACGCGCTGGTCG
>PLUZ01000469.1:0-2554 GCA_003162995.1 Methylocapsa sp.
CGCGTCCTCTAGGGCTCTGACTGCGTCATCGCGTTTGGCGTCAGGCGTCTTTGATTTCGATAGAACCGACTCCTGTATAAGATGCGGGAGTGCCGCGAGAATAGGCTGAAGCCCCCCCACCACGTTCTCAAAAATGGATATGCGAATGCGTAGCGCACGATAGACATCGGCCTCGACAGTATCTTCGTAGTGCAGATTGATAATCCGAATATCGGAGAAACGCTGCCCAAGGCGATCGATACGCCCGATCCGCTGTTCAACGCGCATCGGGTTCCACGGCATGTCGTAATTCACCAAAGCGCCGCAAAACTGAAAATTCAGGCCCTCGGCTGCGGCGTCAGTGCAAACCAGAATTTCCGAACGCCCTTCCTTGAAGCGTTGTTTGACTTCGTCNNAACTTCCAGGTGCCGTCCGTATTGCGTACCTCGCCCCCGCGTCCTGAGAAGCACATTACGGACCTTCCCGTTTTAACCAGTTGCTCACGCAGGTAATCCATTGTGTCTGCAAACTGTGTAAAGACCATCACCTGAGGATAGCCGCTCCCTTTTAGCTCATTGAGAACCTTCGAAAGCTCGATGGCTTTGGTGTCAGTGGGCAGACATTTGATGTCTTTTACGATATTCTCGATTGTGGCAATTTCTTCAAATTCAAGCGCTCGGCGCTCGTCTTGGGAGACTGTTTCGGTGTCGATTTCCTCACCAGCCTCAACTAGGTCGGCGACATTCTCATCGATCCGCGTTTCATCTACCGCAGTCATTAGGCTGCCGCCCACGCCCTGCTTTCGCCTCTCCATTGTTTGCAAGAGAGCATAGAAGCTTGACGCAAGGCGACGACGATATACCGTCATCACAAAACCTACGGCATTGCGTGCTTCAGCAGCCGCTGCGTTATAGGTTTCGGAAATATATGTTTCGACTTGTAGATAAACGCTGCCTTCCTCTGGAGAGAGAGGAATAAAGCGATCTTCCACTTGGCGTGTTGCCACAGGAGTCGATATCTTTCCGGCCCTGAAATATTTGCGCAGCAATTCCCGGGTGTGTCGTGAAACGCGCGCGTGAACCGGCGTTGATTGTTTGATGATCGCAATTGCCCCCAGGCGCTCTTCCCCAGACAGCTGATGTCTTGGGATTGAGACGGGATCTCGCAGCGCTTTCAGGACCTTTCGGGTCTTAAGGCCGCTCAGGCGCGTGTACCTTTCCGCTTCGGCCTTCGATATCTCTCCGTACTGAGCTTCGTTCGCGCGGAACAGAGCCGACAGCCAATCGAGGCTTTCATTCAAAGCAGGGATTTTGGCAACCTCCGAGAAAAAGCGGACGAACGCATCAGGCGTCCACGCTTCGGGGAGCCCCAGGAGATCGAGAAGGTCCCAGAGTTCATTTGCATGAACCTGTAACGGTGTTGCCGTCAGAAGTATCAGCCCGTCGGTCCGGCGCTTCAACGATCGCATCAACTGAAGGAGCCGATTCGGTCCTCGGGCCTGGGGAGTTCCGGCTCCCTTCGTTCTCGCATGATGAGCCTCATCGAGGACAACGAGATCCCAGGGATCGGCCGCGTCCAATATTTCTTGCTGCCTATCCTGACGGCGGGCAAGATGGCTTGACATGATCACGAAAGGCTCGCGGTGCCACGCGTCCCGCGAAACCACCCTCTCGAAATCATGCTCCCGAGCGGGCGAACGATACCATGTGAGCTTCTGCCCATCGTAAATCGGCCAATTGAGATTGAACTTTTCGCGCAGTTCGATCTGCCATTGTTTGCAGACATTTTTGGGCGCGAGGATCAGCGTTCGCTTGATCTTGCCTTCCAGCCACGCCTGCCGAAGAAGCAATCCAGCTTGCACGGTCTTTCCAAGACCCACTTCGTCGGCAATCAGTAACTTCGGCGGCCAATTGTCATATAGTCGATAAAAAGCCCGCACCTGATGCGGCCAGGGCACGACCGCGGAAGTCGCTTCCCCGACACGATCGCCGCCGACCGGCTGCAGCGCAGCATTGGCGAGCCGCTCCCAAACGGCCTGGCGTTCTTCGTCGACAGAAAGATTTGGTGTCGGCGTGGCTGTGAGGGGGTCGTTCTTCGTAATTGATGCGCGCGACGCCACACGTTGCGACGTCTCTGCCGACTGATCGTCATGCTCGGTAAGGCGCTTCGGTAGTTTTTCCGGATCGGGCAGAAAAGTCAGAAGCTGATCCCGCATCGCCGTCGGAACATCAAGCGTAATCGCCCTTCGGGCTCTGTTGGCCCAAAGCTTCGCGAAGCCGGCTTCTTCCGCGTCGACACGTGGCCCGTAATTCCAGGAAGTAAAGGCGTTGAAGCTTTCCCAGTTTCGCGTCCAGCCATATTCAGTTTCGTTGATGCTGCCATTGAAGGCCAGTCGGTCGCCAGTCTTGTCCTCGATGATCCCCGTCTTCTCGTGAAAGATGCTATTGTCCTGAATGGGCCGTCGGTCGAGGTTGCATGGCACGGCAACCTTTACATCGAGGAAGCCATTCGCCACCATCCAGGCGACAAGTTCGAGCGCATCAATCGTCCGAGGATCAGCGGACAACACGGGCAT
>PLUZ01000469.1:2562-3499 GCA_003162995.1 Methylocapsa sp.
CGACACCGCGGGCGGCAAGAGCAAGCGCACGGGCCGAGAAGTAGCCGGTAAGGCGATCATATCGGTTGGCTGAGCTCAGCGCAGGGACGTAAAAGAGCCGGACGAGGTCACCGTCGTCCGGCGTATATTTGAGGCGCCAAGCGGTGTCGCGCAGAAGCGTCAAGCAGCCTCCTCCGCGAACAAGGACAGCTGCTGGGGTTCATCGACCTTGTCGGAGAATGCCAGGCGGCGCAGTTTCTCAAGGGCGTCGAAATCATCGGCAGCCGATTTTGCGTCGCCAGTCGCCACGTCGAAGCCGACAAAATTGCGCGATGGCGGCAGAACTTCCAATACCGCCTCAAATGCGGCGAGGAATTGTGGATCGATGTCGATCCCCACGTCCTTGAGGAAATCGAGGGCCGCACCCAGCGTGCGAGTCCGGCCACGAAAGGCCGCATGGTGGATCGCATCGATCATGGCGCGCGAGCCATCGGCGGGGCCAAGCGCGTTCTTGGCAGCGCGAGTGGCGCTATCCCAGAGCTTGATATCGGAACCTTTCTTTTCGCAGATCTTGCCGATCAGCTGGCCATCAAGGTCGGCGCCCACCGCGCGGGCGAGGCGCAAGCCTTCGTCGTAACTGAAGACCGGCGCCTTGAACGCGTCCCAGGCCAGTACGAACCACGACGTTGTCGCATCGAGATCGCCGCGTCCTTTTGTGTGCGTAAGCTGGTTCAGGCGCCAAGTCTTGACTTCCCGACGGGCGGCGTCGAGGGCGTCCTCAGGCGTTACGGAATAGGGATCGATNNCATCTCGAAGAGTTCGGCCTGCTTGCGGCGCTTCTTGGCCAGAGGCTCGGGGCGCGGAGTGCCGCGCTTCAGCGGCCAATGGCGGGAGAACTGTTCAAGTGCGGGGCCGAAGGAAGCGAGATAGAGATCGACGCCGCTGATACCGGCCTTCT
>PLUZ01000011.1 GCA_003162995.1 Methylocapsa sp.
GCACCATCACTCCTTTTGGCGGCCTGAGTTCAATCTCCCAGAAGCTCATCTCGATTCGCCCCTGGTGGCTTCCCGCAAGAATGTCTTTCTGCGCGAGAAATTTATTTGGCTCGACCAAATGCGCGCTGACCCTGAGCTCATACCGCTCGCCTTCCTTCTTGCCGAAGCGCTCGCTAATCTCGCTAATGAACAGAAAGGCTACGCCTGGCCAAGCATTGCGTCTCTCGTACCCGGCTGCNNGCGGAAGAAGCCCAGTCCTTTACGCCATCAAGCGTCATCCAGTTCAGCCAAATGCTGATCTCAAAGAGGCGCAACGATGACCATCGTTCGCCGCGAGCACCGTGACAATTTTACCATTGTGCCGAATGCGATGTTTCTCGACGAAAGATTGTCCGTCGAGGCCAAGGGTGTGCTCGGATTTTTATTATCGCGCCCGCATAAGTGGCAGGTAAGGCTTGATCACATCGGGCGCACTCTCAGGGTCGGCCGGAAGAAACTGCAACGCATTTTCAGGGAGCTGATCAGCGCTGGTTATGTGACTCGCGAACAACAGCGGATTTTGGATGACCATCGCTTTGGGGAGATGGATTACGTGGTCCGCGATGTCCCCGATTCAACGAACATTGCAACTGTGATGCAGCCTGTGGATAACCTGCCTATTCCGGAGGATCGAAAGGGACCTGCGGTTCCGCGGGTCCGAAAGGGACCTGCGTATAAAGAACCACCGCGGGTCCAAAAGGGACCCGCTTATAAAGAACTATTTTATAAAAATGGATTCTTTGAGCGTGCGAATTTTGTGCATGAAGACCGGCAGCCAAATTTGCCAATTGCGCAGCAACGGAATTCGAGGAAGCAGGACGATGCGCGCTATGACGGTCAAATCGTCGCGCTGTTCGATGATGTAGCTGAAGGATGGGAGCTTTTGAGTCTCATTCCAAGCGAAACGCTTGCTCAACTGCGCGAACGGCAACGCTGTGGCGATCTCGACCGGTTTGCGATCATGAAACTTCGGGCGCGCTACCGCTACTTGCTAAACGGCGGAGGCCTGGGGTCAGGGACGGAAGCCCCCGTGACTTGGTATCCAAAAAGCCGCTAATGTTCGCAGACGAACGTTTAGGCTGCAGTGGACCTCCGAAAATTCCCTGTCAATCAACCCGTGCAAGGCTTCGAGTTACACATCGATTTTTCGAATTCCACAAACATTTTTGCCCTACGCAAAACAATCCGCTTCTGCGATAATGCTGTTACACGCAAGCTAACACGCGCCAAACTACGCTATAACTAATTTATATTATTTGTCTTTATCTGTTGACGACTCGATGTTCCCTTACCAATACTGACTCTCGGCCAAGATTTCTTGGAAGAAGGTTGGTAAGATGGAAAACAGCGATTGCGTGGACAATTGTGAGGACCGATGTTCGGCGGCAAACGACAATGGGAGTAACGCTGATCTAAATGCGATGATGCTCGATGAAGCCGTATTCCGGCTGGCCCGCTTGCTTGGAAGACAGATTGCTCGCGAACATTTTGCTGCCATGCAAGCCGCGAATGATAATAGCGCTAACCCGGCACCAGAATTGGAGACTTGAGACCAAAGAAAAAAGGAGGCTTGGTCGATGAAGATCGCGATCTATGCCCGTTATTCCTCGGAAAATCAGCACGAGCGCTCGATCGACGATCAGGTTCGCCTGTGCCGAGAGCGCGCCTGCGCACTAGGAGGCAATGTCGTCGATATTTATGCCGACTATGCAGTTTCGGGCGCCCATCTCAAGACTCGTCCAGAGGCAATGCGTCTCCTCAAGGAAGCCCAGGAAGGCCGCTTTGACGTCGTAATCTCCGAAGCGCTGGACCGCTTGTCGCGCGATCAGGAAGATGTGGCAGGGCTATATAAGCGGCTGCGTTTTGCCAATGTGCGGCTCATTACCCTGTCAGAAGGCGAGGTCGACGAACTCCACGTTGGGCTCAAGGGCACCATGAATGCGCTGTTCCTGCGTGATCTGGCGGCCAAGATCAAACGTGGTCAGAGCGGGCGCATCGCGAGCGGTCTGTCTGCCGGGGGTCTTTCCTACGGCTACCGGGTGGTGAAGAAGCTCGATGATCGCGGCGAGCCGATGCGCGGCCTCCGCGAAATCGATGAGGTTCAGGCCGATGTCGTTCAGCGTATCTTCCGCGAATACGCCTCGGGCCGTTCCGCGCGANNCCGCGCGCACCATCGCGGCCGGCCTGAATCGTGACGGCATCCCTTCCCCGTTCTGCCGCCATTGGGCTGCATCGACGATCAACGGCAACCTCAAGCGCCATAGCGGCCTCCTCTATAACGAAGCTTTCGTCGGCTTTCTCGTGTTCAACCGCGTTGCGATGATTAAGAACCCGGAGACGGGGAAGCGCGTCTCTCGACCGAACCCACACGAGAAGTGGCAGGTCGTCGAAGCCGCGCACCTGCGCATCGTTTCGGACGAGATTTGGGATGCCGTCCAGGCCCGCAAGAGGATCTATGGAGGCAAGCGCACGCATGAACGCCGCCGTCCCAGGCACATGTTCTCGGGGCTCGTTCGCTGCGGCGCTTGTGGCGGNNGCACCTGCGACAATAACCGAACGATCCGTGTCGCGGAACTGGAACGCCGGGTGCTGGACGGCATCGAACGGCATCTTCTGTCCCCAGACACCATCGCCGAGTTTTTGCGGGAATATCAGGCTGAGCAAAAGCGGCTTCGATCAGAAGCCTGCCGCCAGCGGCGCGACGTGGAAAAGCGGGTGTCTGCGCTCGACCGGCAAATAATCAAATNNGTCGCCATGAAGGCGAAGCTGATCGCATTGGAGGGCGAGAAAGAAACGCTCTCGGCCAAGATGGCGGGCTTTGCCCAAGCCGACAACGTAGTGGTGCTTCACCCCGCCGCCGTGGATGCTTACCGCAAGAAAGTGGCCGAGTTACAAGCTGCCTTGACCATGGACGATCAGGAGCGCCGGGAGGCCATGGACATCGTGCGCTCGCTCGTCAGCGGCATCCACGTTGTCCCTGTGGAAGGTCGCGGTCAGGTCGAATTGCACG
>PLUZ01000040.1:0-2369 GCA_003162995.1 Methylocapsa sp.
CAAAGAAGTTCATTTTTCCCCCAACAGACATGTACTACTGGCCCACTACATCTCCGGAGATTGATACCTGAGACAATACAACTCTTTCCACTGCTTTCGGTGTTCGTGCCTGCTTGTTTAAGTTGAGCACACTCTGTATTAATCTTTTCTTAACACTTTATTTCTTGACGACGCCCCTCGACTCGGTGAATTTACGCTCACGAGGCGAATCTCGCTATCGGAGCGTTTATTGTGTCAATTCCTGCAAAAGACGTTGGCCACCGAACTGACAAAAGAGTGCGCTCATTGACCTCCCTCATCGAAGCTGACGCCGACCTCCTGAGCGCGCAATTGCAGGAGCTGCGAACGCGCGCGTTTCCTCCTACCGCCGAGAAGGTGCTCCGACCCTTCACGTCCGGCGAGGCGGCCAAGCTGATCGGCGTGAGTGATGGCTATCTTCGTCATTTAGCCCTAAGCGGCGAAATGCCAGAGCCAGAGAAAACGACCGCGGGCAAACGGCTTTATTCCTTGGAGCAGGTTCATGAGACCCGTCGGCATCTCGCAAAAACAAAGGCCAATTATCTCCCCTCCCGCCGTGGAGATGATCATCTTCAAGTGATTGCCGCCACGAATTTCAAAGGCGGCTCTGGTAAAACCACGACGTCGGCGCATCTTGCGCAATTTCTTGCCCTGCGCGGATACCGCGTTCTCGCCGTCGATCTTGATCCACAAGCCTCCATGTCAGCTCTGTTCGGGATCCAGCCTGAATTTGACGTCGAGGACAATCAGACCTTGTATGGTGCGATTCGCTACGACGATAGTAAAAGGCCGCTTTCGGAGATCATCCGCAAAACTTATTTTGATGGGCTTGACATCGTTCCAGCCAATCTCGAGCTGCAGGAATTCGAGCATGACACGCCGAAGGTCCTAGCCGACCCACGACGCACGTCAGATCGTCTCTTTTTCTCCCGCATCGCATCCGCGCTCGAAACAGTCAATAAAGACTATGACATCGTCATTCTCGACTGCCCGCCTTCATTGGGCTTTCTGACTTTGTCGGCGCTCTGCGCTGCGCGCAGCGTGCTTGTAACCATCCATCCACAGATGCTCGACGTTGCCTCCATGTCGCAGTTCTTACACATGACGGCGGGCTTGCTTGACGTCGTCGAGCACGCAGGGGGCGATGCTGACTATGATTTCTTCCGCTATGTCGTGACTCGCTACGAGCCCGGGGACGGCCCACAAGGTCAAATCGTCGGCCTTATGCGTAGTCTTTTCGGCGATCGGGTCCTGAACAATTCGATTTTGAAATCAACAGCGATTTCAGACGCAGGCATCACCAAGCAAACCCTATACGAAGTTGGGCGCGAGAATTTCACGCGCACTACTTACGATCGCGCATTGGAATCGCTGGACGCCGTCAACGGTGAGATTGAAGGCCTCATAAAAGAAGCCTGGGGGAGGGCGACATGAGCAGGCGCAAAGAGGCATTGCGGGAGATGCTGGCCCCGATCTCGGAGCAAGCGCGGGCGGACCAACGTGCGCCGAAACCTGCCGCGAAATCGGGCTCATTGAGGGCAATGGGCTTATCCTTGCAGAGCCTCGCGGATGAGGCGGGCGAGGCTCAGGCCCTACGCGATCAACTAACCGCCGGGGATCGGATCATCGAACTCGCTCCCGAGTTGATCGAACCTTCTTTCATAAGAGACCGGTTGACGGCGCCGAACGCCTCCGATCTAGACGAACTCCGCGCAAGCATCGCGGAGCACGGGCAACAGGTTCCGATCTTGGTTCGTCCGATGCCCGATCGGGATGGCTATTACCAGGTGGCGTTCGGCCATCGGCGCCTCGAGGTTTTGCGCAGTCTCTCAAAACCAGTCAAAGCCGTCATACGCCAGCTCACCGATGAAGAGTTGGTAATCGCGCAAGGAAAGGAAAACCTTGAAAGGCGCGATCTGTCCTTTATCGAGCGCGCTCTTTTTGCGGCGAGGCTCGAAGACCATGGTTTTGAACGGCCCGCGCTAATCGCCGCGCTTGCCGTGCACAAAGGCAATCTCTCGACGATGATCGGCGTCGTTCGAGCAATTCCTGAACCCCTTATCAAGGCAATAGGGCCTGCCCCCAAGGTTGGTCGACCCCGCTGGGAACAGCTCGCCGAACTCCTGCGACGTGGTTTTGTGGAATGGCACGCTATTATTGACTCGGACGCTTTCTTCGTTCTTGGCAGTGATGCGAGATTTGATCATATACTCAGTGCCGCCATGCCGAAGCGCGAGGGCGGCGATAAACATTATGTGAGGGGGATCGACGGTGTCCTTCTCGCCGGTGTCGAACATGCTAAGGGCCGCGTCAAACTTACCATAGACGAGAAGTCCACGTCTGCCTTTGGC
>PLUZ01000040.1:2381-2582 GCA_003162995.1 Methylocapsa sp.
GCGCTCCGGAAGCCTTTCTGTAAGTGTAGCAACTGCAGAGAATCACTTCCTCACTTCCCTGTCAAGACTAGGCGCTGATTCGGCGAGCAGGTTTTCTCTGCCTAAACCAAGGCGAAGAACATGCCGCGCTTTCTATCACCGACGCCCTTCCTGCCGTGCCAGTGCACATTACCCCCACCCGACTTCGCAGCAGGCGAAAAG
>PLUZ01000352.1 GCA_003162995.1 Methylocapsa sp.
GTGCGGACGTTACAAGGGTCCGCGCATGTTCCTGGTGACAAAAACGTGATAGCGAGGCCGGACACGACAGGTAACGCGCGGGCCGCAGGGTCCGAAGTGAGCAGATGGAAGCCTTGTGCGCGGCGAGGAACAAGAAAAGCAGTGGGCTCTTCTGATGCGCGCGGGCAATGCGGGCGATGGCGATTCCTACCGGCGTTTGCTGCTGCTGCTGACGCCAGTGCTTCGTGCCAACGCACGCCGGGGCCTTGCCCCAGCAGGAATGGCTGATACCGACGCCGAGGATGTTGTGCAGGAAACCCTGCTTGCCATTCATCTCAAGCGGCAGAGCTGGGATGAGGAGGCTCCCTTTGGGCCCTGGCTTCGCGCCATCGCGCGCCATAAAATGATCGACGCCTTGCGTAGGCGCGGCCGCCGCATCACGCTTCCGGTCGATGATTTTTCCGAAGTCTTGACGGACGGCGGAGCCGAACCGGATATGCTTGTCGCCGATGTCGGCCGGCACCTCGAATTCCTGCCGCCCGGGCAACGCACGATCGTGCAGGCCATTGCTATCGATGGCGCCTCGATTGCCGATGCGGCGGCGCGTTTTTCGATGACCAACGGAGCCGTCCGGGTCGCGTTGCATCGCGGGCTTTCGGCACTTGCCCGGAAATTCAGGACGGAGGAGCCGTGAAGACGGACGATCTCATCCGCGCCCTTGCCGCCGATTGCGCGACCCGCCCGATGTCTTTGCGGCGGCCTTTCACGATGGCCATGATCCCCGGCGTCGCGATCGCATTCGGCCTTTATCTCGCGATTCTCGGACCGCGGCCGCATCTTCTGGGGCTGCTCGCGGAACCGAGATTTTTGTTTAAGGTGTGCCTTTCTTTTTTGCTCGTTGCACTTACCGCACGATTGGTCCTGCGTCTTGGCAAGCCGGGCGCTGAAATTCGCCGCGCCACCCTCCTGCTTGCGATCGTTCCCGCCCTGCTGGGGCGGGCATTCTCGCCGAACTCCTCAGTGTTCCCGCCGGCCTTTGGAGCCAAAAATTGATTGGAACGAATGCGCTGGTCTGCTTGAAAAGCATTCCGTTCCTTGGGCTGGCGCCGCTTGCCGCCATTTTGTTCTGTCTGCGGCAGGGAGCGCCGGAGCATCCCGCTCTTGCCGGAGCGGCGGCGGGCCTCCTTGCCGGAGCCATAGGTGCTGCGCTTTATGCCACGCATTGCCCGGACGATTCGCCGCTTTTTGTCGCGGTCTGGTATACGCTGGCGATTACCTTCATCACCGCCCTTGGCGCTATTTTAGGGGCGCGGCTTTTGCGCTGGTGAGCGCAATCGCCTGCGGGCTTAGCTCTTACGTTTACTGGTGCTCGCGGACGGCCTTTCGCGCAACTCCTTGCGCAAAATTTTGCCGACGTTCGACTTCGGCAAATCCTCCGGGAATTCGATGAATTTGGGCACTTTGTAGCTCGCGAGCTCGGTTCTGCAGAAATCGCGCACCATCCCTGCATCGAGGGCCGGATCGCCACGGACGATAAAGGCCTTGACGGCTTCCCCGGTGGCCGCATCCGGCACGCCGATCACCGCGCATTCTTTCACGCCTGGAAGCGAGGCAAGCACCTCTTCGACCTCATTGGGAAACACCTTGAAGCCGGAGATATCGATCATGTCCTTGCGCCGGTCGACGATGCTGAAATAGCCCTCGGCATCCATTTTTCCGATGTCGCCTGTGTATAGCCATCCATCGCGCAAAACATTGCTGGTTTCGCTGGGTTGCTTCCAATACCCAGGCATGACCTGAGGGCCGCGCGCGATAATCTCGCCAGGCTGGCCCACCGCGACCACGTCGCCATGATCATCAACACATCTGATTTCTGTGGAGGGTAGCGGCAATCCAATCGACGTAAGCTTCGCGCGTCCGGCCGGATTGCAGGTGAGGACCGGCGAAGCCTCACTCAAGCCGTAGCCCTCGATCACCTTGGTTCCGGTGACTTTCTGCCAGCGCTCGGCCACCGCCGCTTGCAATGCCATGCCGCCAGCAACCGATATACGCAGGCTGCGAGGCGGATTCTTGGCAAACCAAGGTGAGTTCAACAGGCCGTTGAAAAGAGTGTTCACTCCGGTGATGAAGGTGATCGGTTCTTTCTCGAAGGCTTTGCGGAGGTTGGTCAGCGGCCTTGGACTTGGAATTAAAACATTATGCGCGCCACGAACGAAAAAGCCCAGCATGTTCGCGGTGAACGCAAAGATATGGTAGAGCGGCAGCACCGTCAGGACATGGTCGCTTTCCCGCATGCTGTCGCCATGGAAAGTTAGGAATTGCGCGACGTTCATGATCAAATTGCGGTGCGTCAGTATGGCCCCCTTGCTAACGCCCGTAGTGCCACCGGTGTATTGCAGGCACGCGATGGCGGAAGGCTCCAAGCTTTTCGTGTAAGCCTTGACACTGGCCCCGGCACGAATCCGGGCCGCGCCTAAGGCAAGGGCTTTGGCAAAAGTAGTGTGCTGGAAACGCGAAGCTGGCACCTCTTTCTTGACGAATTTCTGCACAAAACCGATCAGCCAACGTGAGGCTGTTGGGAAGAGACTCGCTGCCTCGGTCAGTATTACATGCGGGATGGGGACTTGCTCCAGGGTACTGGAAAGCTTGTCCGCGAACATGTTGATCCCGACGATCGCGGCAGGTTCGGCGTCTCGGAAGAGCTGTATCATCTCATGCGCAGTATAGAGCGGATTGACATTCACGAGCACACAGCCGGCTTTGAAAATGCCGAATGCGACAATCGGATAGGGGAGCCCATTGGGAATTTGAACCGCGACCCTGGCGCTTGGCTCCAAACGAAGTTCTTCCCGCAAATAGGCGGCAAAATCATCCGAATAGCGGTTAACTTCAGCAAAGGTTAAGCTAGCTGCCATGCCGTTTGGCATGACCGTCGTAAAGGCGCGAGCCGTGGGTTTGCGTGCCGCCAAATCCGCCGCGAGTTCGCCCAGGAATTCATAGGGCGGTGATTCGATTGTCGCCGGAACGCCGGGAGGATAGAAAGCAAGCCAGGGGTAACCACCCCCGGGCGTCCCCGCTGCATTCGGCACCTGTTGATCCATCGGCGTTTCCCAATCTTGCTTGGCGCCATTATACAGCCCATGCANNGGGGCTTTAGGTTAAGATCGCCTTGCGTTCGATCGTTCATGGTCTCTATCGATTTGTGTCTTGCATGATCTTATTTAAAAAGTCTGAGACTTTTGGGATCATGCTCTGGAAATGGAGCAATTGGTATTTTGGCTGAACCGAAGAAAATCAACTGGCTCCATGTTTCGACCCTCATAGCTGTGGCCATTCTGGTCGGCACTGAAGTGGTTGGCGCGTCCTGGGCCGCGGGTTGGGCGCTGGGGGGACTCCTCCAGCTCGATCCCCTCGTCAGCCGCATCATCGAGGCGGTATTTGCTCTCAGCGGCTTCGTGCTCCTCTTTTATTTCATGCGCACCGCGGTTCGCCACGAGACCATCCGCTAAAATCGCTCTCCGCCTGCCCTCTCCGCCTTGCCTGAGGTGAGTTTGCTCCGCTTCGGGCTGGCCGCGCATCCGGCCGTAAGCTCCGAAGGAAAGTCAAATGACAAAAGCCATTGACCGGAGATCGGTGCTGAAGGCCGCTGCGGCGCTTGGGCTCTTCAGCGCGAACGCGGCGCAAGGCTTTGCCGCCACGGCGATGAAACTTGGCCCGGCGGTGCCATTTTCCTTCGATGGGCTCAAGGCCATGGCGCAACATATGGCGGGGGAGCCCTATGTAGGCCCGGCGCGGCCTTCGCCCGACATTGTCACTAAGATCAATTACGAAGCCTGGGGCAAGATCAAATTCAACATGGACCATGCCCTCTTCGCGGAGGGGCCTGGCCGGTTTCCGGTGAGCTTTTTTCATCTCGGAATGTTTTTCCAAAAAGCCGTCGAGATGCATGCCGTCGATGCCGGAAGCGCCCGGCAAATCATCTATGATCAGAGCTATTTCGAAATGCCCGAGGATTCGATCGCCAAGAAATTGCCGCAGGGCGCGGGCTTCGCGGGTTTGCGCGTCCAGGAAGCGCGCGATGGCGCGCTCGACTGGCACAAAAACGATTGGGTGGCTTTTCTCGGCGCCGATTATTTTCGCGCGATCGGCGAATTGCGCCAGTATGGGCTCTCCGCGCGGGCGGTCGCGCTCGACGTCGCGGTTGCCGGAAGACCGGAAGAATTTCCGGATTTCACGAAATTCTATATCGACCAGGCCGAAACCGGCGACTCCCTCACGATCTACGCTCTGCTTGAAGGCCCCTCGATCGTGGGCGCTTGCCGCTTTGTGCTAGAGCGCACGAACCGGGTCACGATGGACATCGACCAGACGCTTTTTTTGCGGAGTGACATCACCCGCTTCGGTCTCGCGCCCTTGACCTCCATGTATTGGTTTTCCGAGACGAAAAAAGAGACAGGCATCGACTGGCGGCCTGAAGTTCATGATTCCGATGGTCTCGCGCTGTGGATGGGCAGCGGCGAGCGTGCCTGGCGGCCGCTCAACAATGCGCCCCGCATCATCACTTCGTCTTTCACGGACGACAATCCGCGCGGTTTTGGGCTTTTGCAGCGTGACCGCTCTTTCGATCATTATCAGGATGGCGTTAATTACGACCGGCGCCCGAGCCTCTGGGTCGAACCCAAGGGCGCCTGGGGCAAGGGCGCTGTTCAACTTGTCGAAATCCCGACCGACGATGAAATCCACGACAACATCGTCGCGATGTGGGTGCCGGAGAAAGCCGCAGTTGCAGGCTCCGAGGTCACGCTTTCCTATCGCCTCACTTGGGCCGCTGACGAGCCGTTTCCAACCCAACTGGCGCGCTGCGTCGCAACACGCTTGGGCAATGGCGGCGTGCCTGGTCAGCCGAGGCCCAAGGGGGTACGGAAATTCATGGTCGAGTTCAAGGGGCCGCCCCTTGAAGCTTTGCCCTTCGGCGTCAAGCCCGAGGCGGTGCTCTGGGCCTCGCGCGGAACCTTTTCTTATATTTTCACCGAGGCGGTTCCCGACGATGTGCCCGGCCACTGGCGCGCCCAATTCGATCTGACCGTCTCCGGCACAGACCCCGTCGAGATGCGGCTTTATTTACGCGCGGGCGACAAAACCCTGAGCGAGACCTGGCTCTATCAATATCATCCGTTCTGAAGGCGCCGCGGCAACAGCCTTTATATATCCCGCTTCCTTGAAGTTTTTTCGGTCACGAAGCCGATGAAGCGGGAAAGCCGCATTGAGGCCAGATTAGCGGCGCGGTGGATCGCGATGGCCACGGCACCTTCGGGTTGCGCGCCTTCCCCCTTCGCTCGCAGCACAAGGGCAAGGGCGGGAAATACAGCGACCGTGATGACGGCCGCGCCGACGAGGGCGTGCGCATTCTCGGGCAGCATGTCGCCGGTTCGCACGCCGAGATAGGTGACCGCGACGACAAGCGGCAGCGTGGTGGACGACAAGAGAGCTAGCGGCAGCAGGTCGTTTTCGGGCAGCGCGCCCTTGTACAAGCGCACCGGAACGATGCGGATGAGGAGAAAGCCCGCGCAAAAGAGGATGAGGCGGGCAATGCTTCCCGGACTTGTGAGGAGACCTGGAAGATCGAATTCGACGCCGCTTGTTATGAAAAACACCGGAATAAAAAATCCCGAGCCGATCGACATCAGGCGATTTTGGAGGATCTCGGCCCTCGTGTCGCGCACCAACATGGCGATCACCATTCCGGCCGTATAGGCGCCGAGGACAAGTTCCATGCCAAGCTCATTGGCAAGCGAGACGAGCCCGAGGAGAATGAGAAGCGCGATCCGTACCGGCAGAATGGAGCGGTCATGCATCCACCCCGCGATGAGTCCCGCCAGAGCGCGCGAGCGCATGCGTTGCGCCGCAAGGATGGCGCCGATCGCGATCGCGAAAAACACGACGGTCAAGATCGTCTCATGCAAATGGTGGTGTTGATGAGCCAGGACGATCGCAGCGAGCACAAGAGGTCCAAGCTCTCCCGCCACCGCTAGCCCAAGCACATACCGGCCAAAATTGGTGCCCAGATTGCCGCTTTCGTGCAGGATGGGAAGTAGCATGCCGAAGGCGGTCGTCGGCAGCACAAGGGCGATGAGCAAGGGCGCGTGCAACAATCCTATGGCATAAAGCAGGCCTGCGAACAGCACGCTCAAGCCAAAGGCCGCGAGCCAGGCGATAGCACCAAGACGCAGTGGTACGGCGCCGATTTCTTCCGGGTTGAACTCGAACCCCGCCTGGAAGAACAAGAATATCAGGCCGAATTCCCCCAAAAACCCGATGGCGCCTTGGCTTGTGGCCCATCCAAGACCGCTCGGGCCGATCAGGATTCCAAGCAGCAGCTCCAAAACCACCGCGGGCATGCGGGCAAACGCCGGCAGGCGCGTGAGCAAGGGCGCGAAGACAGCGACGATGCCAATGACAAAAAGCGCATGAAACTCGTTCATGATGGTAGAAACTCTGCTCGCCGATTCACATCATCAGCTCAAGGAGGCCGTGATGTATGCCATAACAGGAATTACAGGCCAAGTTGGCGGCGCCGTCGCGCGCGCACTGCTGGCGGCGAGGCTGCCGGACCGCGCTGTGGTGCGTGCCGCCGGCAAGGGCGCGACATGGGCCGAACACGGCTGCGAGGCCGCGATCGCCGATATGAACGACGCCGTGGCGCTCACTGCCGCCTTCATTCAAGGAAAGTACTAAGCGCCTTTATTCTTGTCCGATAGCTCACCGGAGTCACGGCGGCCGGATTCGCGGCCCCCTCAGAAGTCCAGAGCCCACTTTCCCGTCCACTCTCAGCCGGAACGCGCAGCTCATCGGGGTGGAAGATCTTCAAGAAAGCGGGATCAAATCCTTGCGCCTTCATCAGCGTACTGGGCGTGACCACTTCCACAGCTGCAAACAGGCGCAGGCCAGATGACTGCGAGCGAGAGCTTTTGCGTCGCGCGCCATCATCACGCGAGACGGTTCATAGCTTCTCCCAAGCATAGTCCACCTTGTGGCCGAGCTTCTTTTCAAGATCAGCGCGGCTTCCGTAATTGGCGATCAAGGCGCGGCGGATATCCTCCGGCATTTGCTGGTTACGATAAGGCATGCTCGCAAATTCGTTCGATGCGGTCTCAGCGTCCATCCACCAGCCCTTGTCCGCGATCAGAGCTTCCGCGAGCGCCGGATCATCGAGACCGATCACAGCGATCTCCGGTGATCTCTCCCCCCACATCGCCCAGCTCAGTGAGTTCGGGATATATGTCTCGATGCTGGTATGGAACGGAAATGGATCATCCTCGGGGAAAGGCTCGACCCAGCGCATGGAATCATATTCCTGCTCGCTGATATCAGCCTTGAAGTAAAAGGCATAGATCTTCTGGAACTCCTTATAAAAAAACGTGATCGGGTCAGGAACGAGTATGCTCAAAAGCACGGTATCGCTAGCCAGCGGAGAGCCTATTTTCTGCAGCACTTCTAGCAGCCCACTCATAGCAAAATCGAATTCGCACAAGAGCTGGAACCGGAAGGGCCGCTTGAAAACCTGCTCGGGCAGGCGTCTTTTGACATCGAAGACACTCTCGACCTTTTGTTCCGCTTCGCGGTACTCATCCAAAGTCAAAAAGCAATCGTTCATCTAATCATTCCTCAGCCTGAGTTTCATGTCCGCTTTCGTCCTACTCCTGTCACGAAAGGGATGGAAAAATTCCGCAGTAGGACCCTCCGTCGAATTTGAAAAGCTCCTGATGCTGTACTTAGCGCCATCTTTTTTGTAGTTCGTCGCTTCTCCATCCTTACTTGGCTCTTTCGCCCAACCCAATTGCGAGAGTTGCGATTCGAATTCCGACCTACTCAGATCAGTCTTGTAGTTTGGCATCGTTGCACCATTCTTGGTGACATCGACTCCTTTGACGGTATCGGGCAAGCCTGGAATGGAAACTTCCTTTCCAAAGCCAGGCTGCGGCAGATCCGATTCGAGCGATCCGAACGGCTTGACCGCTGGTATCTTCTCCGCGCGGATGGGCGGCGCTGTTTCTGGCGGCGTCGCAAGCCGCCCGGGAACGACCGGGATCCCCTGGTTGTGCTTTATGTCTTCCTGGGGCGACTCTTCGCCCCGTTCCCGCCGCTCATTGTAGTCTCGCTCTTTCTCGTTTTCGCCTGGTCCGTTGGAGAGGGGAATGATGTCGCCCTCCGAGCTTGCAGCCCCATTGGAGGTCCAGCGNNGGGCGCGACGCCTGAGCCGATCAGCAAGCGGGGAACGGAGTTAGCCGAAAGCGTAGTGCGTGTTTCCTTGTGAAAATCGTTTTACCTATGCAGGTGCAAACGACTTGATCACATCATCCTCGTTTCTCGGCACGCCCTTTTCATAATGAAGATGAAACGTATTTGTATGGTCTGGCCACGGTTCATCAAATGAATAACCTTCAAATCAGGTCCGATTGACGCGAAGGAAGGATCAGCACAGCCCTCAATGCGCCTCGTCCCAATTTTGCGCGGCCTTGGCATCGACCTGCAAGGGCACCGCGAGTTCGATGAAGGGATGCGGCGCGTCGGTCATCACTTTGCGGACAACTTCGATCGTCGCCGCGACTTCGGATTGAGGCGCCTCGAAAACGAGTTCGTCATGGACCTGCAAAAGCATTTGCGCGGTAAGCTTTTCTTTTCTTAAGGCTTCGTCCATCCGCACCATCGCCCGGCGGATGATGTCGGCGGCAGAACCCTGGAGCGGCGCATTGATCGCGGCGCGCTCGTTGAAGGCGCGCTCGGAAGGGTTCGAGGCCGTCACGCGTGGATAATGGCATTTGCGCCCAAAGATCGTCGTCACATAACCTTTCTCGCGCACGAAGGATTTGGTCTCATCCATATAGGTGCGAATGCCGGGAAAACGCTCGAAATAGCGCTTGATATAGGCGGAGGCTTCCTCGCGCGGAATGCCAAGCTGGTTGGCAAGACCGAAGGCAGAAATGCCATAGATGATTCCGAAATTGATCGCCTTGGCGCGGCGGCGCACTTCTGGGGGCATGCCCTTCACCGGCACGCCGAACATTTCCGAGGCGGTCGTCGCATGAATATCCTGGCCTTCAGCAAAAGCCGCCTTCAATTGCGGAATATTGGCGATATGGGCGAGTAGCCGCAATTCGATCTGCGAATAATCCGCCGAGA
>PLUZ01000274.1 GCA_003162995.1 Methylocapsa sp.
ATAACTGGAATGTACCAAACAGCTATCCTAGAACTCCCGCCGGGACATCAGCCATTCGTTCTATCGTGACTTCTCCCGGGCCTCTAGCTTGTTCAGGTTGAGATCGCGGCCGCCGAATGCCGAGTGTTTGATATTGAAAAACCCGGTTTGCAGTCTTAGTTTATTTTCATTAAACTTTTTTTCGGTTCCCAAGTTGGATTCATGAAACTCGACGACTGGCTCAAGCGTAACAGCATTAGCCGCGCCGATTTTGCGCGGCGGACCGGACTGTCGAAGGGCTCCATTTCGCAAATCTGCAATCAGGACACGGCCTGGGTGTCGCGCGAGACCGCGCAGCTCATCTTGCGCGAGACGGGCGGCGCCGTCACGCCGAACGATTTTCTCGAATCCGGCGCAGCAGAGGAGAGGACCCCGATGTCCCATTCGATCACCGAGGCGATTGAAGCCATCGCGCGCGGTGAAATCGTCATCGTCACCGACGACGACGACCGCGAGAACGAAGGCGATCTCGTTTGCGCCGCATCGCTTTGCACGCCGGAAAAAATGGCCTTCATCATCCGCAATTGCTGCGGCATAGTCTGCGCGCCGGTGACAACCGCCGACGCGCGGCGCCTGAATCTTCAGCCGATGGTTGCGGCGAACGACGCTCCCCACGGCACTGCCTTCACGGTTTCGGTCGATGTCCGGCATGGCTTGACCACGGGGATTTCAGCCGAGCAGCGCAGCAACACCGTGCGCGGCCTTGCCAATAGTAATATGGGTCCGGAGGATTTCGTCCGCCCCGGCCATGTGTTTCCGCTGATCGCGAGGGATGGTGGCGTGCTCATGCGCTCGGGCCACACCGAGGNNGATTTCGGTCGCCGATCTCATCGCGTATCGCCAGGCGCGCGAAAAGATCGTCGAGCGGGTCAAGACCTTTAAGGTCATGGGGACAAGCGGCCCGCTCACCGGTTATGCCTATGTCACGCCCTATGATCCGGTGCAGCATTTCGCCTTTGTCCAGGGCGACATTGGCGATGGCCGCGATATTCCGGCAAGGCTGCATCGCGTGGATATTATCGCCGATGTGATCGCGGGCGGCGACAGCATTCGCAAGACTTTCGCTTGCTTCAAGAAAGATGGCCGTGGCGTGTTCATCTTTTTGCGCGACGGCACGGCGGGCGTTCCTGTCAATATCACCGGCATGGAGCCGCCTGGCTCCGAAGCCAAGCGCATCAAGGAATGGCGCGAAATCGGCCTCGGCGCCCAGATCCTGCGCGATCTCGGCATCTCCTCGATAAGGCTGCGCACGTCGACGCCGATGACCTATGTCGGTCTCTCAGGCTTTGGCATCGAGATCACCGCCAGCGAGGGGGTAGAGTAGAGGGCAACGACGATCATAGCGTTAAGGCGTGTCCTTATCGATCAAATGGACTCTTGTGATCGGGACATACTCGAGACCATGATCGCTTCAAGATGAATCGCTCATGGTCTTGATCTCTTTGTTTTAACGCATGATCTTCCCCAAAAAGTCTGCAGCTTTTTGGGATCATGCTCTCATGCATCGAGCAATGTCACGAAACGTTGGAGAGTCGAAAACTCTCGTTTCCGCCAACTTGGCACTCGATGGAGTCCGGCCCCAAAAGGCCGCGCGCGTTAAGCCCGGCAATTGCCATGCGGCTGAGATCGGCAGCCAGCTGCTCGATGAAACTCTTATCAATCTTTAGGCTCAGCGGCGGTTTCGACAGCGTGTCGTAATGGCGGATGAAGGGGGTCGCCTGGTTGCTGAGCCAGATCGTCGCGACAGTGATTTCCGCGCGGGCCGCGCCGTCTGGCAGGAAGCGGCGGACGATCTTTTCGGCCTGGTCGAGGATCGGCAGTTTCTCGCTGGCGATAAAATCGCGGTAGACCGGCGTCGGCGAGAGTGTCTCCCAGGCGAAAATGCGCCAATACCGGCTGATTTGGCCATGTTTAAGGAGCGGCATCACCTGCTGGCGGATAAACAGACGCACCGCCTCCTCGCGGGTCACGCGGTCGATTGTGACTTCATCGAGCAGCGACGCATCACTGAGCGCGTCGACGGCCAAGCGGAGCACCTCGCGGTAAAGCGCCTCCTTACCGCCAAAATGGTAATTGATCGCCGCCAGATTGATCGTTGCGCGGCGGGTGATCTCGCGCACCGAGGCGCCGTCGAAACCGCTTTCGGCGAACACATCGGTGGCATGATCGAGGAGCGCCTGGCGGGTAATTTCGGTGATCTTCACGCTTACAATTTCTTGACGAAGGAGTTCAGCGTATCGCCCACGGAGGCCACGCTTTCGACAACGCATGTTTCCGAGGCGGTGATGATGGTCCCTAGGTTGGTGACGAGGCGCATCCCGTATTGGAGTGGCGGCAGCGGCTCTGCTTTCACGGGCGCGGACGCGACGGCGGGCTCAACCGTCGCGATCGGCGGCGGCGAGGGCGCTGGCGGCAAAATTTTCGGTGCGTTGGCGGCAACATGCACTTTACTGGAACTCAGCCGGTCATGCCGCGGCGCGATGGGCGGCCGTGGCGGGAGAGGGATAACGGCGGCAGTCGCGGGTTCGCTCACCGCAACAAGGGTCGCTTGGCTGGTTGCCGCGACCGGCGCTTTCAGACGAGTGACATGGGAGAGCGCGACACGTTGCATGAAATCAGCGAGCACGTCTCCCGTTGCTTCCCCCGCAAGCTTTCCGACAGAGGGCGACTGCTGCCCGTCGTCCCGCGCAAAGGGAAGTATGGGCTTCGTCACATTGGTCAAAATGGCCATGGTGAGGAGGGTCACGAGGCTCGAGAAGAGAACCTCGGTAACCAATTTCCGAGTCAGGGCATGTAGCCCGTTGCGGATCATCATCAGGGAGAGCGGTACCTGCACCAAGGCCTCCTACGTTTGTTTCAAACGACTGTTTGAATTTCAAACATGTGTTAGAGGCAAAATTATGACGCCGCTAAAGAAGAGGCCGCCCCCGGCCTTGATCCTGGGACGGCCATGCCGATAAGAGTCACGAACACTGCGGTTTGGTCCAATTGCCTTTCCGCATACAGTTCGGGCCGGTACAATTAGTGAAAATCGTAGTGAAAATCGTCCCGGTCCCCGAACCGGGCGAGAGCGACGCCGCGGAGAACTTGTCCGAAGCCGGCGGTCTCCAGAACATTGTACTCTTCGTCAGAGGGCAGGCTCGTGGCGGCGAGGCGATCCGTAATCGTAACCAGCCTATTGGGATCAGCGCCCTGG
Organism: Methylocapsa sp.; assembly: GCA_003162995.1. Classification (GTDB taxonomy): domain Bacteria; phylum Pseudomonadota; class Alphaproteobacteria; order Rhizobiales; family Beijerinckiaceae; genus Methylocapsa. The sequence continues at coordinate 3,236 of PLUZ01000274.1, forward strand.
TCGCCCGAAGCGCTGATCGTCGAGGTGATTGCGAAGATTGTGACGGTGCCGTCTGGGTTCACTTTCCCAGTCAAATTGCGCAGCCCGTCGGTGGCGGGGTTGAGGCTCGAAGCCAAGCCGGGAACGGGATATTGCACGCCGAGCCCAAGACCTTTCTGTAGCGTGTAGGCGAGATGCCAGGTCCCGGCGCTCAGGGTCCATTTCTGCAGTCCGGCGTTGGGGTTGAGCGCATTCGCCGTCGTAACCACGCCATCGCCTTCATCGGCGACATAGAGCGTCGTGGCGTTCGCAAACCAAATTCCGAACGGATGGAAGTTGGTTGTGGCGAATCCCGGTTTGGTGGGATCGGTGACAATGTTCGTAGCGAGACCAATCGGGAAGCCCGGCAGGATCGCAATCTGCGTGGCGGACGCTGTCGTCAAGGTCGGCAGTGTGCCGGCAGCGCCAACTTGAAAGACGGTGTCAATGCCGTTGCCGCCGCTGCCTTTCGTGACATAAAGCGTCTTGTGGAAGATCGTCTCGCCGCGGAAATTGTCGTCCTTACCGGATTTGTCGGCAGCGTAGGCAGGGGAGCCGTACTGCGTCACCGAATAGCCGTATTCAAATCCCTTAGCCGCCCCTGACGTGCCTTGCTGGACACCGACAACAGTCGTGTCTGGGACGCCCGGTTGGGCGATCTGCACACCCGTGTTGTTCACGATGAACACCGGCGGCGTGCCCGACCCATTCCCGGCATTGCCAACCGTGTAATAAATGTTCTGTCCGTAACTGTCGTTCAAAATCGCGGCGCGTCCATTGTTGCCGCTATAGGTGTTGACGGGAGTCACAAGGAACGGCCGATCGCCATGGAATTGGATAATCGCCCGCTGATAGCTTTCGGCGACGGGATTGGTCGGATCGACATGGCCGGGCGTATTGGAATTCGACACGTCGAGCGTGTTGATGGGCGCATTGTAACCCATAAAGGTCAAAGCATTTCCGGTCGTCGAGAAATTGAGCGCCAGTTCGGACTTGGAGCTGAAGCTGGTGACGAAGCCGGTCTTGTCGGTCACGTTTAGGCTATTGATCAGAAACGCCGAACGGTTATCGCGGGAAAGCGCATAATTCCGGAGAATGATCGGCGAGGTGATGCCGAAACTGCCGTCAACAGTAGCGTTCTCGAAGACGTCCGGATAGGTCCCGTTCGCAATGGCCTTGCCGCCTCCGGGCAATGTCTGGCCAACCGTGACGGTGGCGGCGGTCCCTGTATAGGTGCTGCTGCTCACGATGAGAGTGTCCGGAGCCAATGGAAAGGCCCATTCGGACGCCTGGCCGGCGCCCGTTGCTAGGATGGCGGCCAGCGCCAGGCCACCCGATACGGATATGGTGCCCGCGAGAAGCGAACGATGGCTGGTTTCACCTTTAAGGCGGCGCGCCAGATCGCATGCAATGCTCTGTTGTTTCAGCATTATTCCCCCAAAATGTCCGATTGTTCGGAGTTTTTCCGCTTCAGTCCAGCACGAACTAAGCTTGGCAATCACTTGGCAAAGTAGAATTTCGCTACGATGACAAGTTTGTGGATATCGCGGGATGCAGGCGACATTCGCGGAAATAGGCAGAGCAAGAGAGGTTCTGCGGCGAAGCCCTCATCGCTAAAATGAGAGAGCGCTTTGGGCCTTGCAGCCTCGGCGGCCGGAACAATTGGCGTTGATGATTATGACGAAACGATTGCGCATATCCGCGATGCTTGCGCATGATGCTGGCTGAATGCGTCCAGCGCTATCGTTGCTCGTCGGGCAACCGCCGCTTCATGCGGCCGCCGAATAAGTCGCGGGTTTGGTCAATGTTGAAGGCGAACGGACCACGCACCCTGCGCAGCGGGATTGTGCCACCGGCGGCTTCCGGGCGAGCGGCGCCTTCAAAACCCCTTGCTCAGTGTGTATAGGGCCGGCCGAAGGGAAAGGGGGGTGGCTCATCGTCATCCCCGGCAGGGCCGTAATAGCCGGCGAAGAACGGCGTTCCGACGCCATCATAAGGGTTGAATACGCCATAGTGATAGGACTGCTGATCCGTCGGAATCCAATAATTATAGCGCGCGGCGTCGGCGGCGATCGCAAAGAGGACTGGGTTTTGCCATGGCGGACGCTGGTGGCTCACACGATAGCGCCAAGCGCCAATGCGATAGTGGATCGGCAGCGGATAAAAGCCGAACCCGCTTTCAGGATCGCCGGCGAGGTCGATATAGTGGCCCCTCCGCCCTGTCGTGTAGAAGATATGCCCTCCCCGCCCGATTCCGCGGATGGAGGTGCGGTAATGGGTGCCGCTGACATGCCTATAGGCTTGCCTGTAATGGACAGATCTTTTGGACGGCGAGGACGCCTGTGCCGCCGCGGCCGATGCAAATGCGAACGTCGAAACGATCGCGAGAACCCAAACCATCCAGCCCCGGCGCATTGCCCTGATCTCCAAACTTTGGCGCTTCATAAATGACAAATGCAGACGCCAGCCTTGCAGTTCCATTGTTATAGTGCCGCAGTTAATGACTTATGCCGACCCTTCCGGCTCCGGGAGCAAAATCACGGCAAGCGAGGGGCTGGACGGAGGTTCGCGCTCAATGCGGGCCGGCAGGAACAAATCTGCCGCGACATGCCATCATCGCTATCCAATTTCCGCTTTTCGGAAATGAGCGGTCACATTGCGGTTGATGATAGACTCGCGCGCCCAGGCAAATCCTCGTGCCGGGCGGCAGCTCTTTTGCGCTCATGCGATGATTGCTGGGCAGGAGAACGAAAACGTGGTCGGTTGTCATTCGTTTGTCTAAGCGATTGAAAGACCTCCCGCCAGAACGCCCATACGCGTGTTCCGAGTCCACATGATAAGGCCCTGGGATAGCCCAGGGCCTTGCGGTTTTATTTTCGCGCGATCACACACCCGAGTTTTTCAGTAATCCATACCGCCCATGCCGCCCATGCCGCCGCCAGGCATGGCCGGAGCTTCCGCCTTCGGATGTTCGGTGATCGTCGCCTCGGTGGTGACGATCAAACCCGCGATCGATGCGGCGTCCTGGAGGGCCGTACGGACGACCTTGGTCGGGTCGATAATGCCGAGCTTGACCAGGTCGCCATACTCTCCGGTCTGTGCATCATAGCCGAAGTTATATTCCTTGGCTTCGAGCAACTTGCCGACCACCACGGCGCCGTCCGCGCCGGCGTTGTCGACGATCTGGCGTGCCGGAGCCTGGATCGCTTTGCGGACGATGTCGACACCGGTCTTCTGATCGTGATTCTCGACCTTAAGGTTTTCGAGTGCCTTGATGGAACGCAGCAAAGCGACACCCCCGCCGGGAGAAATGCCTTCCTCCACGGCCGC
>PLUZ01000047.1 GCA_003162995.1 Methylocapsa sp.
TTTCGGCGAAGAGCCGTGCGACGAGGTTGATGCTTCTGGACCGAGTTGTTGCCTGACAAGCCCTCCATGTGTGTGTTGACCGTGTAACTTTTGGTCTTCGGGTAATGTTCCGCGAACCTTTGTGCCCCAGCGAGCGCTCGCTCCTCGCATCCAAACAAGGACAGCGCGTTGATCCGGGTCAAAAATTTCGGGGATGAGACCGCCGTTCACACCAGCGTCACAACTGCGCTCGCCTCGATTGAAAACTGTTCATGTGTGGCCTGCTCTACCAAAAGAGCGTTACAGCGCCGTGTCTCAGCCGCCGCAGTGCGCCATTCCTCTCATGGCGGCGATCGCCGGGCTACGACCTGGGGGTGACGAGCGGGCTGATCCTGCCAAGGACGCGAGATAAAGGGCGGCCGAAAGAACGCCCGTCGCAGGCGACGGGCTATGGCTCGCGCCCACCTCGCCGATAATGCTTGGCCCATGAGATCAATGATACTGACCGATGGATCAAATCCAGACTTTTAAGCCGCAATTTTTGCGGTGCTGACCTGGGGTTGCATACCGACAAGATTAAATTCCATAATGGACAATATACGACCGGCCAGCGGAATGGCGTGTCGTCAACCGCCTGGCGCTTTCTTCAATCCAACCTTCAACTTGGCCTTTTGAGTGTTCTCAGAGGCACGGTCTGGATCACACACTCCCCATCCGGCGGCGGTGATTCTTCCACTTCCACCTCATAGGAATCAGCTGTTGCGAAGATCGAGCGAAACAAAGCCAAAAAAGGCCGACTTTAAAGCGTGGGTCGATCATATTTGTGCGGTCAGCATGGCAGGGCAAACCCACGAACATCGCGGTCACCTCTTCAAGTCCATGCTGGACAGCGCGTGGAACTTTTCCAACTGGCTCACCCATGCCAAGACTTCCAGATGGTACGACGCCGAGGCGGCGACCTCTACGGTCGAGCATGCAATCGGCTTGGGGAGTTCCGCAGTTATCAGGCATATACGTGGCGTTCCTGAAACTTGCCCAGCGTGTGGTTCGCATCGACTATCGCCCCAAAGAGGGATGAACTCTGAACATCCCGATATCGAATGGGAGCGACCCACTTGTGAAAAGTGCGGGTGGGTTGGCGCGCCCGTGCCGAATGACCAAGGCATCACGATCTGCGCGGCATTCGTAAAAGCCAGCAGAGCCTCCCGACATCGAACGCCTATGGCTTGGTAGTCCGCAACTTCTTGTGCGTGATCGAGGGCGTCCGACGCTTCCGTCATGTAACGATAACATGCGGCGAGCGGCTCTATCGGTAGATCAGAAAGCTTCTGCTTTTGGCTTCGTGGGATGCGGATGCAGAGACCGACATGGAACGTCACCGCCAAGTCCATGTTTGGGAATTGCTCTTGAGAGTATAGATTTGTCGGATTTGTAATCACCCACCAGCGATCAACATTGGTATGAACGTCCCAAACCTGATGTTGGTGGCTCAGAACATTCTCGGTATAGACCTTTTGAAGGAACTCCACCTTCAAGTCAGGTGCCTGCCAATTCATATAGTCGATAATAGCTTGGGTTTCTTCCGGTGTGGCAGGCAGCATGGTTCGGCCTCGGCAACGGAATGTGCTGGCGCGGAAACTCACTATGACATTTTACAGCCCGCTGTAGAAGCGAAAGCGCGAGGCGTCGTTACGATGACCAAAGCACCGAGCTAATTGCGCACGTTTGCCTTCTATGGCTTAGCTCGTTCAAGTTCGCGCCGCATTTCAGCAAGCGCCGCCGCGTGATGCTTATCTAAGCAGGCTTTAATGGCATCTCGCTCTTGGTTGAGAATTAGACATGTCAACGCTTCAGATATGCCTTCAGCTTTACCCAAAGCGTGCTGAGCCTTGGCGATGTCGCAATGCGCTTGACCGATGCTCAGGCCAAAAACGAGCGTGGCCATCGTTATCGTCCATTTTGGAAGGTCGAAAGGCATTGGTCCGTCGCTTTGCACGTCGGGAGAGTGACCGCAGAGCGATGCGCAAGGCGTAAGGCCCTTAAGCCTCGACAGAGTAGATTGGTCTTTCAATGCTGTCAGTTTGACATGACGTGCCGCCGCAATGCGCCACTTATTTCATGGCGCTAGATAATCTCGTCGCTAAAATGGCCGCCAATTCCTCGGTCGACTTTTCGATCGAGTGCGCCAGGATGTAATCCGTACAACCGTAACGTACCATTGCGTTTACGCCTTCGATTTCTGAGCCTCGGAAATCCGTCCGATATCCCAAGATGGGTTTCCCGAGGGCGATTGCATATCCAATCTCCACGCAGGTTCCTGAATCAACGTCCGGGCCGTCGAGGCAGGCCAATAACTGATCGGCGTCTCTTACCTGTGCCAGACAGTCTTTTACCAAGGCAGCGAGATAAGGAAGGAACATCACGGCCCTATCTTGGGGTAGAATGAATTCGTATCTTGGTAGCAATTTTCGTAATTCTTCACCTAGTTTCCTATTATGACAACGCTCGGCCCCCGTAAAAAGGGGTCCCGCCATGTAAATCCGTAATTCTTGCGGAGAAATCCTCATTTCCATCAAACCTTTATGTTGGAAAGTATTCGTGCCTATTAACATAGTAATCAAAAAATGCTGCGATAACGCAGCTTAATACAGATAATGCTGATATTTTAAATATTGATAATAATGCATGTAAATTACAGTATAGTAGTAATATGAATGCAATAGAAAGAAGGATATTGCTGATTAGCCACTCGCCTTCCATTTTGGAGATGGGGCCAATAAAACATAGGACCATCAACCATACAGAGTCTATAATCATTATCACAGGGAATAACAACAAAAATAGCGTTGGCTCCGTTGTTGTAAGGGCAAGAATAAAAAACATTATTGCTTGAGTAATCAAAACAAGCATATCCCACTGCCACTTTTTCTGGCCTGTTAAGGCAGTTAGGTGAAGAACGGACCCGTGAGCGAAACGAATTACAGTAAAGAGAAAAGCGATGAGGAATAGGATCGATGGCCAATGAGCATCGTCCTCCAATTTTGGACCCAAAAAGCCATTATTATCTGTCAACGTTTGTTTTAAAGCCTGTGTAATCGCAAAGCCAATAATAATAAGATATATCCTCTGAAGCCCATCAGACGTAGCCTTACGAACGTCATGCGCATTTCTTTCCTGAGCCATTGCTTCTGCCTCCACCGAAAGATCCGTCTAACTATAGGATGAACCAATGCGACAACGGCATGACATTTAATTATCGAACCAATTTCGAGCCGTCCTTAAGGAGTATTACTTTAGGGATGAAAGCAAACCTCAACTTGCTGGTGTCAGCGCCATCGCCGTTAATAGCGCTAATGACGGCTGAACACTTTCCTAATTCCATAAATCATAAAAGCAATCTAACATACTCCCATGGCGGGAGTGTCTGAAACAGCAATCGCCGGGGGACGCCTGGGCAGGGCGGGGGGCCTCGCAGGAAAACTTGGCCTTAAATTCGCGTTTCTCTTCGAGCTTTTCAAACAGGCTTTCGAGACGGAGGCGGCGCTTCGGCGCCCTTTTCTTTGGCTGCCAGTTGCGGCCGGCGCGGGCGTCGTTCTCTATCTTTGCGCCGACCGCGAGCCGGCCCTCTGGTTTATTGCGCCCGCGACTTTGTCTTTCGGCGTCCTCGCTTATCTCGCACGCGCCAACCGGATCACCTTTTTCCTCTTTTGCGGTGTGTGCGCACTTTTCGCGGGAGAGCTTTCGGCGGCGTTGCGGACGGCGCGAGTCGCGGCGCCGGTGATCGATAAGATCCGGATCGCCACGCTCGAAGGTACGATCGAGGAGATGGATTTCCGCCGCACCGGGGCGCGCTTCCTTTTGCGGGTCCATTCCGCCACGGGTCTAGCGCCCGATGCGACGCCGGTCCGAGTCCGGCTGTCGACGCGCCGCGCCCCGCCTTTCGAGGCCGGCACTTTTGTGCGCCTCAAGGCGCGGCTGCTGCCGCCAGCGCGCGCGAG
>PLUZ01000307.1 GCA_003162995.1 Methylocapsa sp.
CAAGCGCGGCAGCAGCGCTTGATGATGAAGCCGCGCGCACCGCCCGCTGGAACGAGCTGGCGCAAGACATTTTCGGGGCGAAGCAAATCCAACAGGGCGATGCCAAAATTGCCTTGGAAGCACCGGAGCGCGCCGAGGACGCGGCCCTCGTCCCGGTCACGATCAGCGTGCAAAACCCCAAGGATGTCAAAAGCATCACCCTCGTCATCGATGACAATCCGGCGCCCGTCGCAGCGCATGTCACCTTCGGCCCCGCGGGAGACCCGCAAAGCTTAAAACTCCGGGTCCGAATCAATCAATACACTTATATGCACGCCATCGAGGAAACCAAGGATGGCGCTCTTTACGAGACCCATCGTTTTGTCAAAGCCTCGGGCGGCTGCTCGGCGCCGTCGGGCTCCTATGACGCGGAGGCGCTTGCCGAGATCGGGCAGATGAAGCTGCGTTTTCTCGGGCAGCCTCAAGAAGGCCAAGCGCGGGAAGCGCAACTGTTGATCCGGCATCCGAACTTCAACGGCATGCAAAGGGATCCGGCGACCCAGGGCTATACACCCGCCCGCTTTCTCAAGACCCTCGATGTCACCTTGAATGGCGAAAAAGTGCTGCATCTCGACAGCGATATTTCGCTCGCCGCCGACCCGGCGATCACCTTTGGCGTGACTACGCTGGCCAAGGGCAAGCTCGCGATCGAAGCGCACGACAGCGACAACGCCGTCTTCGCGCATAATTTCGATCTCGGAACGGGGGGCAGCTGATGAAAGCGTACACCACGCATATTGCGTGTGGCCTCGTGGCCGTAGCCTTTGCCGTTTTCGCCGGCCCCGTCTCGGCCGAAGTGCCGGAGCCGCAAACCTATTGGATGGGGCCGCTGCATAGCGAGGTGCCCGCGACACTTTCCGGGGCCGAAGTCATTCACGCACCCGGCCTCGATGCGCTGCTGCATGGTGGCCAGGCCGTTCTGGTGGATGCCGCAAGCGTGCCGCACCGGCCCGAAAATCTTGCGCCTGAGACGATCTGGAAACCCGTGCCGCATGAAAATATCGCGGGAAGCATTTGGATTCCCGGTATTGGCGAAGGAAATATTGATAAGAATATCGAGGCGTATTTCCGCGACAGGCTAACCGCGCTGACCGGCAATGATCTTGATCGTCCGATCGTCTTTTACTGCCATCCGCACTGCTGGGCGAGCTGGAACGCGGCCAAGCGCGCGATGGGCTACGGCTATCGCAATGTCGCCTGGTATCCCGATGGCGCCGAAGGCTGGCAGGATGCCGGGCATCCGCTGGTAATAGCGCAGCCGGAGGGACCGCCGCAAGCCGGGCACTAAAGCATGATCCAAAAAGTTGCAGGCTTTTTGGATCATGCGGCAAAACTAAGCAATAGAGACCATAAGCTATTCATCTTGAAGCGATTATGATCTAACCGCGCTGTTGGCGCCGCAGGCCTCACAAGATCGTGTTCACCATACGCCAGCGCGCCGCGGTCACGCCCGGCTCCACGCTTAGGTGCCCGACGATATATTCGAGGGCAAGCTCGCGCCGCTTGTCCGATGTGAGCGTGGCGGTCACTTCAATCCGGCCGGTTCCTTCGATTTCGATGCTTTCGAGTTCGCGCAGATGCAGGTCGCTGACCCCAACACCTTGCACCAGAAGCGCGCGGATTCGCGCCTCGTCGGCGGCCTGGCAAGTGACATTGACGATATAGGAGGTTTCAATGTCGGCGGATTCGATCGGCTGACGGTTGACCAAACTAACCAGCGGCCGCAGCACGAGATTGACGCCGACAACAAGGACTGCGGCAAGGAGGGCGTGGCGCCAATAGCCGGCGCCGGCCAGCAAACCGACAGCGGCGGAACACCAAAGCGTCGCCGCGGTGTTCAGACCGCGCACATTGACGCCTTCCTTCCAAATCACCCCGGCGCCGAGAAAGCCAATGCCGGTCACGACTTGCGCGGCGACACGCGTCGGACTTGTATCGGTGAATTGACCTTCAAAGACGACGAAAATCGCGGCACCAAGCGAAACCAGCGTATTGGTCCGCAATCCCGCCAGACGCTGCCGCCACTGGCGTTCGAAGCCGATGACACCGCCAAGCAGCAGGGCCATGATCAGATCGAGTGCATCTTTCTCGAACGCCGGATCGAATATCGGTGGCATCGGCTATTCCCCAAGCCCGGCTTTCGCATCACGTCTGATTAAGAGACGCATTTTAAGGATCGCGATCCAGTCCATTGAAAACATGTCGCGCGGGCGATAGGTTGTTCATGTGACGGTTCCATGACGATGCGTTTCGCAAGCGTAACCGGATTTGCTTAGTTTAGCCACGGCTAAGCTCCTTGCTATTAGCCGCGGATCCGTCACATGTGCGTAATGTCCTTCTGACGAGACGTTCGTTTTGGAGCACGGATATGGCAAATTCATCCGTAAACGGAATTCCAGCTAAGAATTTGCCGCGGGCGAAACGCTACGAAGCAGGCCGGGCGTTGCGCAACAGCGTGGCGCGCGAAAGCCATGCTGAGTGCCCGCCGGCATCCGGTCGCGACCCGGTCGCCATTCTCGCCGAGACCGACGGCGCCCGAATCCCGGAACTTTTGCCGATCCGCTACGAACGCATGCTGCAATCGCCCTTCACCTTCCTGCGCGGCGCCGCCGCCGTGATGGCCCATGATCTTTCGGCCGTTCCTCAAGTCAGCGCGCATGTGCAGGCCTGCGGCGATTGTCATTTGATGAATTTCGGAGCTTTCAACACGCCGGAAGGACGCGTCCTTTTCGATATCAACGATTTCGACGAGACCTTGTCGGGCATCGATTTCACGGTGGATTTGAAGCGGCTCGCGGCCAGCGTCGCAGTTGCCGCCCTTGACGCGAAGATGACGGACAAAAGGGCACGCGCGCTCGCAAAAGCGACCGTCACATCCTATCGCGAATTTATCATCGAACTCGCCGCCGAGACGCCGCTCAAAGTCTGGTATACGCGCATGGACATTGACCGCGAGATCAAGCGGATTGCCGATGACAAACTGCGCGAAACTCTCTTGTCCACCCTGGTCAAAGCAAAAAAAGATTTGGCGGCCGACGATAATTTCCCGCATCTCGCGACGACGAAAGCAGGCGTTGCCCATATCGAGGACCGCCCCCCCTTGATCTATCATTTCGATACTCCTGAGACCAAGGGCTATAAGCTTCATGCGCATTCCGCGTTCGCCAATTACCAATCCTCCCTGCTTCCGGAAAGGCGCGCGCTTGTCGATCGCTACACGCTTGCCGACATTGCCTTCAAGGTCGTCGGCGTTGGTAGCGTCGGCACGTTTTGCGCGATCGGCCTTATCATGACTGCGGACAACGAACCCTTGTTCCTGCAGGTCAAGCAGGCACTGGCATCGGTTCTCGTAAAGATCGCAGCGCCTCCACCGCACCTCACCCATCAGGGTTGCCGTGTGGCCGAGGGCCAGCGCGCGATGCAGGCCGCGAGCGATATTTTCCTCGGCGTTACGGAAGACCCGAAAACCAGCCGGCAATTCTATGTCCGCCAGCTTAAGAACCGGCGTCTCGGTTCCATCGGCGAGGTCATCGAAGGCAAGGCGCTCGATGCCTATGCAAACCTCTGCGGTAGGACACTTGCACGGGCGCATGCCCGAAGTGGCGACCCCGCGCTGCTCGCTGGCTACATGGGAAAAACGGAGGCTTTCGACGACGCTCTTGGCTCATTCGCGATGGCCTATGCGGCGCAAACGAAGCATGACCATGCGAGCTTGGCCGCCGCCCGCGGCACAAAGGCCGGCCTTGGGCCCAAGTAATCTCCTTCAATCGGCCGCCCGTTACGCGGCACAGGATTTGCGCGCCGATCTCGCAGCCGGGTTGGCGCTCGCCGCCGTCGCCCTTCCCTCCCAAATGGCGACCGCACATCTTGCCGGCTTTCCACCCGTCACGGGTTTCATCGCGTTTGCGGCTGCAACGATCGGCTTCGCTACCATCGGAGCCAATTATTTCATTGTGGCCTGCGCGGATTCAACCATCGCCCCGATTTTCGCCGGCGGCCTCGCCGCAGTGGCGGGTGCCGGAAGCCCCGAATATTTTTCTCTTTGCGCGAGTTTCGCCCTTTTATCCGGAACCATTCTTCTCTGCTGCGGCCTATTCCGGCTCGGCTGGATCGCCGACCTCGTGTCAAAGCCGGTCACAATAGGGTTTTTGGCCGGCATCGCCTGTCATATTGTTATCTCGCAGCTTCCGTCACTTCTCGGAATACCGGCCTCCCAAGGCAATCTGTTGCACCAAGCCTCCACGATCGTGGAGAGGCTTGGCGAGACCAATCGCGTTTCGCTCTTGCTGGGGCTCACTGTCTTCGCCGTGACAGTTGGTGCGGAATGGATCAATCCGCGCATTCCAGGCTCGCTTTTGGGCATCATGGCGGCGACCATCGCGGTCTATTGGTTTGGGCTTGAGCGCGACGGCGTTGCGGTTCTGGGGCCCATTCCTGGCGAATTTCCTCATTTCCAAATTCCATTGGTGCGATTCGACGAGCTCCTTCAAGCGACGCCGCTCGCCTTCGTCGTCGTCGCCACCATTATGGTGCAAACCGCCGCAACGACGCGCGAATTCCCCGCGGCGTCCCAAAATGGCCTCTCGATAAACCTCGATTTTGCCGGTGTTGGCGCGGCAAACCTGCTGGTAGGCTACTTCGGCGCCTTTCCCGTCGATGCCAGCCCGCCCCTGACCGGGATCGTCGCCGAGACCGGAGGCCGCAGCAAATTCGCCGGGTTGGCGGCTGTCGCTCTTATCCTTGCCATCGCTCGTTACGGCACGGGGCTTCTCGCGCATGTGCCGCAAGCGGCGCTCGCCGGCATTTTGCTTTTCGTCGCGATGCGGATCGTGCGCGCGGGGGAAATCATCACGATTTTTCAGCGTGCTATCGGCGAGTTCATGCTGATCGTTGCGACCGTGACCGCGATCATCGTTCTGCCGGTGGGAACAGGCGTCGCGATCGGCATCGTGCTTTCGCTGCTGCATGGGATATGGTCGATGACGAGAGCCCGTCTCATCGCCTTCGAGCGGGTTCCCGGAACCTCGATTTGGTGGCCGCCGCACCGCCATCTCAAGGGGGAAACGATCGAAGGCGTGCTGGTCATCGCTTTCCAAGCCCCCCTCACCTTTCTCAACGTTTATAAATTTCAAGACAGCGCGCGGCGTGCCATAAGGCAAAGCCGCGCGCCGCTCGAATTGATTGTCTTGGAAGCGAGCAGCATTGTCGAAATCGATTTTACCGCCGCGCAAATTCTTCTCGAAATCATCGAAGAGTGCGCACAATCGAAAATCACCTTCGCGATCGCCCGCCTCGAATCGGTGCGCGCGGAAGAAGCGTTCGAACGTTTCGGGATTACCGAGGCGGTCCACCCCGACCACTTCTTTCACAGCGTGGACGAGGCCATAAGGATGCTCGCAAGAAACAGCAAAAAGACGAATGAGTTTCGCGAAGAACCGTAGTAGAAGGCGGTTTGGACGAAAAAGCCAGGCGTCAGGTAGGCTGTCCTGTTATGAGTGAAGGGTGGCCCCTTGCATAGCCGATTCCCTGTGCCTGCCCTAGTCGCCGGCCGCCCGGTAGCGGCGGCTTTGCCCTCAATGGGCTTTCGCAGGTGCTTCAAGGAGATTGTTTTCATGGGTCTATTTCCGGTTTTTTTCGGCGCAGGACAGTTTGGGTCCGGTGCAGCGTCGCGGCGGCGGCCCGCGCGCGCCGCCTTCAGCCTGCTTTGCGCGCTCTTTCTGGGCGCCGCCGGAAGCACCTTGCCGGTCCCCGCCGCTCCCCAGGCGCTCGCCAAGGGGCCTGACTCCCTGGCCGACCTCGCGGATAGCGTGAGCGATGCTGTGGTCAACATTTCGGCCACGCAGACCATGGACGAAAAGCATGCCAGCAATGTGCCGCAAATGGAGCCGGGCACGCCATTCGATGATCTGTTCGAGGAGTTCTTCCGGCGTCATCAGCAGGGCGGCAATGACCGGCCGGACCAAAAGCCGCGCGAACGCAAATCGAATTCGCTCGGCTCCGGCTTCGTCATCGATCCGTCCGGCATCGTCATAACTAACAATCACGTAGTTGCCGACGCCAATGAGGTGACCGTCATTTTCACCGATGGCCAGAAATTGAAGGCCGAAGTGCTTGGCAAGGATGAAAAGGTCGATGTCGCGGTGCTCCGGGTCAAGCCGGACAAGCCGCTCAAGGCGGTGAAGTTCGGCGATAGTGAAAAGATGCGGGTAGGCGATTGGGTGGTCGCTGTCGGCAATCCCTTCGGGCTTGGCGGCACGGTCACCGCGGGCATCATCTCGGCCCGCCATCGCAACATCGATTCGGGTCCCTACGACAATTATTTTCAGACCGACGCGGCCATCAACAAAGGCAATTCGGGCGGGCCATTGTTCAACATGGCGGGCGAGGTGATCGGCATCAANNGCTGGCTCGGCGTGCGCATCCAGAACGTCGACGATACAATTGCCGAAAGTCTCAATCTCGGCCAGCTGCGCGGCGCTCTCGTCGCCGGAACCGATGAGAAGGGTCCGGCCAAGGCGGCTGGTCTCAAGGCCGGCGATGTCATTGTCAAATTTGATGGAATTGACATCAAGGAATCGCGCGACCTGCCCAAGATCGTCGCCTCGGAGCCGGTCGGCAAGGAGGTCGAGATTGTCGTGGTGCGGGGGGGCAAGCAGATCACCAAGACGATCAAGCTCGGCCGCTTGGAAGAAAACGAGAAACAGATTGCCCTCGCGGCGAAGCACGATGATACGGGAAAGAAGGCGACAGCAAGCCCGGTCGAAAAAGCGCTTGGGATGCAATTTTCGAGCTTGACCGACGANNTTGCGGCAAAAATTCGCGATCAAAAATAGTGTCGCCTCTGGTGTCGTGATCACCAATGTCGACCCCGAATCCAGCGCCGCGGAAAAGCATGTCGAAGCCGGCGATGTGATCGTGGAAATCAATCAAGAGCCGGTCAAGGAACCCGCCGATATCGCGAAGAAAATTGAGGCGTTGAAGAGCGGCGGCAAGAAATCGGCGCTGCTCCTTGTCGCCAACGGGCAAGGCGAAGTGCGCTTCGTCGCGATCGGCCTGCCGTGAAGGCTTGCC
>PLUZ01000201.1 GCA_003162995.1 Methylocapsa sp.
CCGCCTTTGCCGGCGGGGCCGCCTATGTGATGACTGGCAGCGTCAACCAGATCGCAATCGAAGCGGGGGTGTCTACGCTTGCTAAATCCATGCTGGCTAAAGCAGATATGGCCGATGTGGCTATGGCGCCGTCAGCTGACATGTTCGAGCTTGGCGTCAAAGTTCAGGTCTTGAAAAAGGGAACCATGTTTCCCCAGCGCGCGACTCGGCTTTACGAACTTTATCGACGATATAACGCGATCGAAGACATTCCCGCTGCCATCCGGCAAGAACTCGAGCGCGACATTTTCAATCAACCTCTATCGGACGTCTGGAACGACACAAAAGCCTTCTTTACCGAACGGAATCCCGCTGCGCTGCGGCGCGCCGAAGCCGACGCTCACTTTCGCATGGCTTTGCTGTTCCGCTGGTATCTTGGCTGGTCGAGCCGCTGGCCGATCAGCAGCGAGGCGGAACGCCGCATGGATTTTCAATTGTGGTGTGGCCCAGCAATCGGGGCCTTCAACGCCTGGGCCGCCGGAAGCTTTCTTGCCGCGCCTGAAAACTGTTCAGTTGTGCAGATCGCGCTTAATTTGCTCGAGGGCGCGGCGACGATAACCCGCGCTCAACAGCTGCGCGCCATGGGCGTCGACGTCCCCGCCGCAGCGTTCCAATTCGCGCCTCGCCCGCTTGCCTGATCACCTCCCGCTGCGATCGACGTCATGAAAGCCAGGACCATGAAGCAAATCCCCATCGCGGTCATCGGTTTGGGCGCTTTGTTTCCTGGCTCGATCGAAAAGGATGGTTTCTGGCGGAACATTTTAGATGGCCGAGACCTGATTGACGAGGTGCCCCCCAGCCATTGGCTGATCGACGACTATTACGATCCTGATCCTGGAAAAGCTGGCAAGACCTACTCCCGGCGCGGCGCATTTTTGAGCGAAACGCCGTTCGATCCGCTGGCGAATGGAATTCCGCCGGCGACCTTGCCGAGCACGGATTCGGCGCAACTCCTCGCCTTGGTTGTGGCGAAACGCGTTTTAGAGGATGCATGCAAGCTCGACTTTAGCCACATCGATCGCGCCCGCACGAGCGTGATCCTTGGAGTGGCCTCCGCCACCGAACTTGCGGCCACCATGGCCGGGAGCTTGCAATATCCAGTTTGGATTAGAGCTATGCAAGAGGCTGGTCTTCGCGAGGAGGAGATCGCTTCTATCGCCAGTCGCGCGAATTCGAGCTATGCCGAATGGACAGAAAACACCTTTCCGGGTTTATTGGGTAACGTCGTCGCGGGCCGCATCGCCAATCGCTTCAACCTGGGCGGCGCCAATTGCGTTATCGACGCGGCTTGCGCAAGCTCCCTTGCGGCTCTGCGGATGGCGGTCCAGGAGCTGACCCACGGCGATTCGGATATGGTCGTCACCGGGGGCGTCGACGCCCTCAATGANNTGTTTGCTTTTCGCGAACTCCGGCGATGTCGCCCAGCGGCGATTGCAGGCCCTTTTCGACCGATGCTGATGGAACCGTCTTAGGAGAAGGCCTTGGCATGGTCGCGTTGCGCCGGCTCGATGACGCCGAGCGGGATGGCGATCACGTTTACGCCGTCTTGCGAGGGATTGGCGCGTCTTCGGATGGCCGATCAAAGAGCATTTACGCGCCGCGCCCGGAAGGACAGGCGCTGGCGCTCGAAAGGGCTTACGAAGCAGCGGGTTATGGCCCGGAAACCGTCGAGCTGATGGAGGCCCATGGCACGGGCACAATTGCCGGCGACGCCGCGGAAATGCAGTCGCTGCTTTCGGTTTTCGGCGCCGCAGAGAGGGCCGAGCGTCCTTGGTGCGCACTTGGCTCTATCAAATCGCAAATCGGCCATACGAAAGGGGCGGCGGGAGCGGCCTCGCTCATCAAAGCTATCCTAAGCCTGCATCATAAGGTTCTTCCGCCCACCATTAAGGTCGAGTCGCCGCACGGGAATCTCAACGTCGCCGGAGCGCCTTTGTATGTAAATTCACGGTTGCGGCCCTGGATTCGAGGCAAAAGCCATCCTCGCCGGGCCTCGGTCAGCGCCTTTGGCTTCGGCGGCAGCAATTTCCATNNGCCCCGCGCCCCGTCCCCTGCGGGTGCGTCATCTCCCGTCGGAACTGTTTCTCTTTTCAGCGGATGCGCCAGACCTCTTGCGGGCAAAGGTCATAACTGAAGTTGACGCGGCGAAATCGGCTGACGCTTTCGCTTATGCCGCGCAGCGGACACAAGCTGATTTCGTTTCCGCTGCGGCTTGCCGCCTCGCCATCGTCGCGGCAAATTTCGAAGAACTCTCGTCGCAGGCGGCCCGCTTTGCGGAAAGCGTCAGCCGCGCGCCCGGGACGCCGTTCGCCGAACGAGGCCTCTATTACGGTTTGGCACCTCGGAGCGGAAAGATCGCGTTCCTCTTCCCAGGCCAAGGCAGTCAATATGTAAACATGGGGGCCGAATTAACGATGGCTTTCGAAATTGCCCGCAAGCCTTGGGATGACGTCGCCGGCGCAGAGGAAAGCGAATTGCGCCGGTTGCCGCGCCTCGTATTTCCTCCTCCGGCTTTCGACGACGCCGAGCGAGGAAGGCAGGATCGTGATTTGATGGCGACCGAGCATGCGCAGCCCGCAATCGGCGTCGCAAGCCTTGCCTATCTGGAGCTGATTGAGGCTTTAGGACTTCAGCCCGACATGGCCGGAGGACACAGTTTCGGCGAACTAACGGCGCTGGCCGCAGCCGGCGCACTGCCAAGGACCATGTTGCCTCTAGTCGCGGCCTATCGAGGGCGTCTCATGGCCGGCGCGGCCGCCGCCGACTGCGGCGCGATGCTGGCGGTCTTTGCGCCGCGAGCGGCCATCGAGAGCTTCGAAGCCGTCAGGCGCGGGGCCGTCGTCATAGCCAATCATAACGGCCCAAGGCAGATTGTCGTAGCTGGCCCAATTACGGAGGTTGAGGCTCTTGGAGAAGCCGTGTCGGCGCGAGGGATCGAGATCAAGCGTTTGCCTGTCTCAGCGGCGTTCCATTCCCCAACGATGGACAGCGCCGCTGGCCCATTTGAAGAATTCCTTTGCGGCATCGCTTTTGCCCCCCCAAAAATGTCTGTCTATGCAAATGCGACGGCGCAGCCCTATCCATCCGCGCAATCAATACCGGCTCTTCTCGCCAGGCAAATTTCCAGCCCAGTCCTTTTTCAAGAGCAAATCGAGACAATGTACGCGGATGGAGCGCGAATCTTTATTGAATTGGGACCTGGCGCCGCGCTTTCACAATTGGTCGGCCAGTGTCTGGCCGAGCGCGATCATCTCGCCATCAGCTTCGATGGCAAAATCAAAGACCCGGTTTGGCGTTTGTGGAGCGGATTGGGTCAACTCTCTGCGGCGGGGCTGAAGTTAGACTTAAAGGCCTTATGGGAGCAAACGGCTCTGACCCCGCCTTCCCAAGAGTCAAGCTCCGCGGCGACGGTCGGAATTAGCGGCGCTAATTTTGGAAAGCGGTACCCTCGGCGCGACAATGACCGGNNCCTTGGCCGCGAATGAGCCAACGCCGCAAAATCAATCTGCCGGCGAAGTGTCGGCTTCACGCGATCCTTTCGCGGGGCAAGGATCCTACAAACCGGACTTTGCCGTAGAAAGCACGCCGGCGCAGAAAGACGCCGGCGCCGTCTCTCAGGCGGCGGAAGATCT
>PLUZ01000503.1 GCA_003162995.1 Methylocapsa sp.
CAGGGAGCGCAAGGCGCCTAGCCCCAGCATGTCGAAAGGTCGAAGCCGAATATCATCGCGCGGGAGTTCCTGGAGCGCCGCCGGCAGATCTGAGAGCACCCGCTTGCCCTGGTCTTCCAGCGATGCAGCCGTTGCGTCGGATCGGTCGCTGGCCCAGAACACGCCGTTCACGACCAGATGCTGGTTCGAGAGACCAAGTGCGCTAACCTCTACTGAGGTTCGCGCCGCCTCGGCGATCGCACCGATTTCGGGCCGAGCCACGAGGATGATGGTCGTGGATGCTGGATCACAGAGCGTTGCCATCGCCGTCCTAAAGCGAGCCTCTTGCATCTTGAGGCCGGAATGAGGTCCCAGGCAGGAGGCGCCCTGATCGTTACCCCCGAGAAAGCCACTCCACGCCTTCGGCAGGCTGAGGAGGCGAAGCGTATGCCCGGTTGGTGCGGTGTCGAAGACGATATGATTATAGGCCCCGTCATCGCCAGCCAAGCGGCCGGCGAATTCGTCGAACGCAGCAATCTCCGTCGTGCAGGCACCCGACAATTGTTCCCGAACCGTGTTCCGATCCTGGTCGCTTGCGTCCGGGTCCATTTGGGCCAGCACCCGCATGCGATAGGACTCGGCGGCGGCGGTAGGGTCAATATTGAGGACATGCAGACGCTCGGCGCCTGGGACTGCGACCGGTAGATTGCCCAGGGGCACGTCCAATATCTCGTCGAGGTTGGATGCCGGATCGGTACTTACTAGCAGCACCGACTTGCCGCCATCAGCGAGCGCTAAGGCGGCCGCGCAAGCGATCGAGGTTTTGCCGACGCCGCCCTTGCCAGTGAAGAACAAATAGCGGGTCGGATCGGCGAGAAATCCACGAGGATGGACCGCAGCATTGTCGTTCATGATGTCCCTCGATCCGGCGTCGAAACGCGAGATGGCGCCAGTTCAGTAGTCAAACGTGATATACGGGACCCTAGCAGCACTGGACCAGGATCCGAAGCGCTTGTCGACGCGGCGCGAGCTGTCGGCCCGATCAAGGATGAGGACGCGCCGCCTCATTTATCTTTCACGTGGGCACGATCTGGATTACGGAGAGGCGGAGGACGAATGCGACGTCTTTGTCCCATGCCCGGCCCCAAGCCGCGACGCCGATGCCAAAACCTGGCCACGGGATGTCCTCCATCGGCCGGCGCACAACAGGCGAGCAAAAAACGTGGCACCCCAGAGATCGAGCCCACCGCCCGCATTCTGCCGCTATCTTGTTACGGCTCGAGTGCCAGTTTGATCTATCGCAATGGCCGGAAGCTTATCCGGTGGTAAGTGACAGCATTCTTGGAGGATCAATCCAATGATCATTGACTCTTTGCGCCAAGAACATCGCAATATTGAGAAGCTGCTTCTGGTTCTTGAGCGCGAGCTGAGCGTCTTTGATCGCGAAGAGCGGCCGGACTACCAGGTTATCCACGCGATTATCGCCTATTTTCTAGTCTACCCCCATTGCTACCATCATCCCCAAGAGGACATGATATTCGAGAAGCTGAGAGAGCGCGATCCCGCCGCGGCTGAAACTATTGGCGATCTCCCGGCCGAGCACTGGAGCTGCGCCAAACGGTTGTGGCGGGTCGCGCAGGCGGTCGAGAGTGTATTGTCTGATCTGGAAGTCCCGCGGCATGCCGTCCACGACATCGTTCGCGACTTCATCGAGCACGAACGACGTCATATCGCCATGGAAGAGCGTGATTTCTTTCCGGCCGCAGTTGAGGCTCTAGAGCGTCAAGAGTGGGCAGAGATCGCCTCGAGATTGACCAATCGCAAGAATCCGCTTTTCAGTGAGACTGTCGAAGAGAGGTTCGACGCCGTGCGAAGGCATATCTTAGAGATGGAGGAGGAGGCAGAGGCGGAACGGCCCGCGATTTCCGGCGCAACACTGGCGGCAGCACGTGCCTTTTGCCGGTCGGCGTCTCCAATAGTTCGTCTTGAGGTTCCCTCATGCCTAAAGCCGTAAAATCGTCCAGCCACTTACGTTGTAGCCGTGGCTCTGGGTGTGCCGGCCGTTGGCAACCCACTCCGTGATCCTCTGTGCGGCCCACTTGGCGCTTTCGTCGGCGGGGCTTTCGTGGTGCTGCTCGGCGCGAGTTGCAGTGCCTTGAAAAGAAGCCGACCAGTCTCGTCCTCGATTATTGTCTTTGTAAACGCCTGGGCATCGCTTTCTCCCGGCGCGCGACGAGCATCGGCACACTTAACGATCGCATCGTAGAAATCCCGTGTTTCCAGACCGGTCAGCTTACCTTCGATTTGCTTTCTGGCAAACCGAACAATCGATGACTCATCATGTTTCAGCAAAAGTTTGGCGTGTTTGGTCATGTCAAAATCTTTCTCCGCTTTCGTCGGCGCGTTTTTGCTATGCCGCGCGGCCGCCCGCGCCCCTACACTTTCGCTCCGTGCTTCTACAGTATGAATGAACGAAGGATTTTGATTTGGAGCAAATTCGACTTGCAAATCGCCGCCGATTAATTTCGTCACGACCGCGACGATCTGTCGTCCGTATTCAGCGGAAGAACTCATATTTGATGAGCGCTGCAAATCGCCGCCCGCACTTTCGTGCCACCGGCGCCCCGCGTCCCAGATGGAGCAGCTCTTTCATGCCGCAATATTGCCGGGGCTTGCGCAAATCTCGTGAAAAAACTCTTTGGCAAGGTTGGCACGGAGTTCGGTCATTTTCATCAAATGGGCGACTAAGCCCCGCGTAATACCCCGTCGTCGAGAGGCTGACTCTCGCGTGGTTTTCAACTCGACGGCGCTGATAAACGATGGAGATTCGCTACGACCGCCCCGGTCGGCTTTCGCGGAGACTTCACTGGCCCACAGCTTCGCATGGCGGCCAAACAAACCAAGGATGCAGCCTTTTCCCGGCGGCTGCTGGCGCTCGCCGAGATTTATGACGCCGGCTCGCGCAGCGATGCGGCCCGCAACGGCGGCGTCGGCCTGCAGACGATCCGCGATTGGGTGCGGCGCTCTAACACCTGGGGTCCCGACGGCTTGAAGGACTGCAAGGCATCGGGCCGGCCCTCAAGACTCAAGGACGAGCACAGGCGTGCCCTCATTCAGATGGTCGAGGAAGGGCCAAACCCAGCCATGCACGGAGTAGTTCGCTGGCGGCTGACCAACGTAGCTCAATGCGCGTTACTAGGCACATGGGTTCTAATCAGTAGGAATTGATATTAAGAGACCTGTGTACGGATAGCTCTGGACGCTATGGATTTCGACCGGTTCGGCAGCGGGGGTGACGGTCATTGAGTTGGCTCCCGGGCTGATCGCGCGCGAAGACGCGGATGTCTCGGAAGCGGTGACCGCTATTTTGAAAAACGAACGAATTGACGTGCACGTCGAGACGAAGTGCCTTTTGGTCGAACGTCACGGACGAGACATGGAGTCCGTCGCGGGGAGTCCATCTGGTATCGTGATTCGCAAATTACGGGAAAGGGGGCACCTTGTTCGTATTCGAGAGCGCGACCCGGCGACTGGAGCGCGCCCTCTGGTATCCTCACCTCCCGCGCAGTGAAACGCAGGACTTCAATGGGGCCGCGGCGCTGCGGTACGTATGAAGTTCAGTTTCAGCAATGGTTGCAACACCGCCGCTGCGCCTGTAGACCCACGCCGCCCCCCTGACTCTGTTGTCGGCGAGCCCGCCGACGATGGCAGTATTGCCGTCGGCAGAAAGCGCAACGGAGTGGCCTTGTCCGGCACTTCCAATCGCGTCTGTACCGACCAGCTTATTGGCCTGCTGGGTCCAGACAGTCCCGCTGCGGCTGTAGACCCACGCCGCCCCGCTATACGATTTGTCTTCAACGCCGCCCACGATGGCGGTGCTGCCGTCGGCGGACAGTGCGACGGAGACGCCTTGTCGGGCGTTTCCAACCGCGCCTGTGCCGACCAGCTTGGTCCCCCAGCCAGTCCCGCTGCAGGCGTAGACCCACGCTGCCCCAGTGTTCAAGTTGTCAAAAGGCCCGCCCACGATGGCGGTGCTGCCGTCGGCAGATAGCGCGACGGAGGCGCCTTGTCCGGCGTTGCCAACCGCGCCGGCGCCGACCAGCTTGTTGTCCAGCTGGGTCCAGACACTGCCGCTGCGCGTGTAAACCCACGCCGCCCCAGTGTTCGAGTTGTCAACAGGCCCACCCACGATGGCGGTGTTGCCGTCGGCAGATAGCGCGACGGAGGCGCCTTGTCCGGCGTCGCCAACCGCGCCGGTGCCCACCAGCTTGCTGCGCTGCTGGGTCCAGACACCATTGCTGTGGGTGAAGACCCACGCCGCCCCAGTGTTCCAGTTGTCAAAAGGCCCGCCCACGATGGCGGTGTTGCCGTCGTCGGACAATGCGACGGAGGCGCCTTGTCTGGCGTTTCCAACCGCACCGCTGCCGACCAGCTTGTTGCCTTGCTGGGTCCAAACACCATTGCTGCGGGTGAAGACCCACGCCGCCCCAGTGTTCGAAGTGTCAAAAGGCCCGCCCACGATGGCGGTGTTGCCGTCGTTAGACAGAGCGACGGACCAGCCTTGTCCGGCGCTTCCAACCCCGCCGGTGCCGGCCAACTTGCTTTGCTGGGTCCAGACACTATTGCTGCGGGTATAGACCCACGCCGCCCCCATGATCCTGTTGTCAGCAAGCCCGCCCACGATGGCGGTATTGCCGTCGGCAGAAAGCGCGACGGACCAGCCTTGCTCGGCGAGTCCGACCGCGAAGGTGCCGGCCAGCTTTGATCCCTCTTGCGAGAACTGCGCTAGCGCCGGCTGCAAGTCGGCTTGACTTGCGCCCAGAACCGGACCTGCGACCAAGAAAAACGCGGCCAGCCAAGACAGCAGCGGTCCGAACCGCTGCCCAACTGTTCGCCGCGCGGCAGAGCGATCTTGCCCAGCGGCGGCAATAATTTCGTCCGGCGAGAAGTCAGTAAGAGCGGGCGAAACGATACGGCGTTCCGCACTCATAGGAGAAGCTGAGTGGTGTTTCATGGCTAGATCCTCNNGCGGCGCCTCGCGATCAACGATGAGATAATTAAAAAACATTATAATCGCGCAGAAATTCCGTGCATTGATTTATCGCAATCTTTGCCACATTGGCCACAGGCGCGATGCCTCCTACCGGCCTCGCTGCGGCGCTAATGTTTATGTCGCGTCCTCGTGACCGGTTCATTTCAATTTTGCAATGCGAGAGTCCGGAAGTGTGGAGGTTTCTCGGACGCCTGCGTCACAAAACCATCCTCCCGCTCCCACGACAGGCGTCCGAGAAGCGCCAAGGGACGAAATCGCGGTGTTCTCTCTAGCCTTTGACGAGATCGCGCGCTATGACGGAACCGTATTTCCCGCTGCCCGTTCGAGCTTTCTCCGCCGTTGGATTCGACAGCCGCAAGGGGCAGCCTTTGGAGTCCAGGGCAAGCAGAGACTTGAGGGATACGGTGTGTTGCGCGCGTGCCGCCGGGGTTTCAAGATCGGGCCGCTCTTTGCCGACGATCCACACATCGCAGGCACTCTATTTCAAGGCTTGGCCTCCCGCGTGCGCTCATGACGATCTGTTCTCGGTGGGCCTTCCCATTAGCCAACTTCTGACAAAAACATTCCAGCCGTGGGCCTTGGTTTTGACGTTTCGCAGGACGAGCCTCTGTGAAAGCCGAGAGCAAAGCTTGGAGGTTTCATGGCATTTCGCGCAAGCCCTACAGTGCTGATCGCAGAGGACAATCGTCTCATCGCTTTGTATCACGAAGATGTAGTGACAGATGCTGGCCTATCTGTCGGCGGATCTTTCCTCTCCTCCGAATCGGCTGAGGAATGGCTAAGTGTCCATAATCCCGATGTGGCGATCCTTGACATAATGCTTCAGGATGGAAACAGCGTCGAACTTGCGAAAAAGCTGTGCGGCCGGGAGATTCCGTTTCTCGTCGTTTCTGGTTATTCCGCCGAATCGGAGGACATCGATGAGATTTTCAAATCTGCGCCTTGGTTGGAAAAGCCAGTGACATCCACCGCCTTGGAGTCGGCATTGCGCAGCTTAATTGCGTCCGAACCACGCGTTTACTGAGCCCGCCATCTAAGTCACTGCCGGGCGAGCGGCCTCTATCATGCGTGAGAATTGTGCGGGAGAAGGGGGTTATGCTACCCTTGGCCATCATTTTCCCCGATCCTCGACCCAGGCGCGCTCACGACCCTGATCGACAGCGGGCAACAGGTGCCGCCGCTGATCGCCGCTCTCGTCATACCGCCGCCGAGTGGCGCGCCTGGGTGCCGGCCAAATAAGCGTCGAAGTGTGCAGCAATGGCGCGCGCGAACGGGCGGCCGCGTTCCGTGATCGCGAAGCCATCGTCGCTGGCGCGCACCAGCCCGTCGCTGTCCGCTTGCGCCAGCAGCGCAGCATCCGCGATCACCGCCTGCGCCATCGGCCCGAAGCGCCGCGCGACATCCGAGCGCTTGAAGGTGAGATCGCACATCAGCCGCTCGATCACATGCGCGCGGACTACGTCTTCCTGGCTCAGTGCCAGACCTTTTGTCACGGCGAGCCTGCCGCTGGTGACCCGCCTCGAATAGTCGGCGATAGCTGACGCGTTCTGGACATAGCCTTGCGGCAGCCGCCCGATGGAGGAGGCGCCAAGCCCGATGAGCGCGTCCGCTCGATCGACCGTGTAGCCTTGGAAGTTACGGCGCAGCCGGCCCTCTCTCGCCGCGACCGCCAGCGCGTCGTGGGGCCGCGCGAAATGGTCAATTCCGATGCGGGCATAGCCATTATCGACGAGGAACGCAGCCGCCAGCTCGGCAAGGTTGTGACGCTCGACCACGTCCGGCAGGTCGGCCTCGCGGATCATCGCCTGGTGCCGCTTCATCCACGGCACATGGGCATAGCCAAACAGCGCGATGCGGTCGGGCCGCATGCGTACAACCTCCGTGAGCGTGTAGATGAGTTCGGCTTCGTGCTGGCCGGGCAGCCCATAGATCGCGTCGATGTTCAAGGACCCGACACCATGATCGCGGAAAGCGTCGATGACAGCGCGGGTTTCGTTCACGGTCTGGATGCGGTTAATTCCCGCTTGTACCTTCGGATCAAAATCCTGCACCCCTATGCTGACGCGGGTTAGGCCTGCTTCCGCCAGCGCGTCGATGCGCGCCCGATCGAGCCCGCGCGGATCGATCTCGACCGCGAACTCCAGATCCTCGGCCAGGTTAAANNAGCGCCTATGCATTGCGTCGATCAGTCGGCTGAGATCGGCTGCCGACAGAATCGTGGGCGAGCCGCCACCCCAATGGATGTGGCGAACCGTGGCCCTGCGCGCGACATAGCGCGCGATGGTCGCCATCTCGGCGTCCAGCGCCTCCAAATAGCTGTGGACCGGCTCATACTGCATAGTGATCTTGGTATTACAGCCGCAAAACCAGCACAGCGTATCGCAGTACGGCACATGCGCGTAGAGCGAAAGAGTCGCGTCGTCGGGCAGCGCCTCCAGCCAGTGGTGGTAGACGCCGACGTTGATCCCCTCGTGAAAATGGGGAGCGGTCGGATAGCTGGTGTAGCGTGGCACTGGCGCGGCATAGCGTGTAATCAGGTCAGGCGTCACGAGCTGGTTCCCAAGTTCGGTGCAAGCCCCACATTACCGCTTTGGCAGCAGCCCGCCTTGCGTTACATCAACCCGCTAGCGGCTGGAGACCCCGCGAACAAAAGCCCTTCGGAAATCCTACCCTTCGGTCGTCGGAGCGTTGGACTTCCGACTCAGTGTCAGCTAATCCGACATTCCCAATAGCTGTTGATTAAGTATTGTTCCCCGCGGTGGCGTCGCAAAGGAGCCGTATTAATGGGGCAGGATTTCAAACAACACAATAGAGATAGAGAGTAGAGAGAGAGAATGCAGCAGGTCTCGCCAATGGCCACGCGCTACGATGGCCCAACGATCTGGTTCCATTGGGCGGTGGCTTGTCTCGTCCTTGTTCAGTGGCTGCTCGCGCAGGTAATCGACTGGTTTCCGCTAGGCATGCCCCGGATCGAGGCGCGATCGGTCCATATCAGCCTCGGGCTATTCCTGGGGGTCCTACTGCTGGCGCGCGGAGTGTGGCGGGCGACGCGCGGGCGCGTATTGCTTCCGGCCGATCGCGGGGCATTGCAGATCCTAGCTAAGGCGGTGCATTACACACTTTACGTCCTTTTGATCGCGATGGTGGCGGTTGGCCTCTTCCTCGTCTGGGTGCGCGGCGACAGTTTTTTTGGCCTGTTCACTGTACCTGCTTTTGATCCGGGCAACAAAGCGCTGCGCCACAATATTGAGGAATTGCACGGCACGATCGCGACGATCATTCTTATTCTGGCCGGCCTGCATGCCGCGGCCAGCCTGATCCATCATTATCTGTGGCATGACAATGTCTTGCGGCGTATGCTGCCGAGCAGCAATTAAGTTGGCCGAAATGCTTCCAGCCATTCGACCGGCACAAAACACGCCCGCGGCCGAGGCTCAAACGCTGGTTATGCATGCCAATCACGCCGCATATTGAGAAGCACTTTCTCGCTTCGGCCC
>PLUZ01000207.1 GCA_003162995.1 Methylocapsa sp.
GCGTCCCTGGCCGAATGGGTACTGTTGAGCGGTGCTTTCCCTGTCATAGGAAAGCGCTCTCGGAACCGGCCAGAACCTAGAGCATGATCCCAAAAAGTCGCAGACTTTCTGGAGAAGATGATGCGACAAAACAAAGAGAGAGGCCATGAGTGATTCATCTCGAAGCGATCATGGTCTAGGATCAGGAGCTATCAATTTGGATTGAGATATGATTCACGGTCTTTGATGGACCGCGATGGATGATTTGTTTTTGCTCAGCGAGCGCCAGATGGCGCAGATTTCGCGCATTTCCACTATCGCATGGCGTGGCCGCGTGTTGATGACCGGCGTGTCGTCAGCGGCATTGTCGATGTGATCCACAAGGTCTCCAATGAAAGGACGCGCTTAAGGATTATGGGTCACACAAGACACTTTACAACCGCTTCATACGGTGGAGCCGGCTTGGCGTCTTCGACCGCATCTTCGCGGCTCTCGCGGGCGACGGCCCAAAGCCCAAACGCATCATGATCGACGCGACGCATCTGAAGGCGCATCGCACGGCGGCCAGCCTTTTGAAAAAGGGGCTGTTCCCCGTCGTATCGGGCGCATGAACGGCGGGCTAAACTCCAAGCTTCCTGTGGTTTGCTACGGCGCCGGAAAGCCGATCCTGCTCGCCGAAGGCCAGATGAGCGGCGCCAAGGGCGCGCGGCTGATGCACGACACACTGCCGGCCGCCTCAACCCTGATTGCCGACAGAGGCTATGACAGCTACTGGTTCCGCGATTGGCCCTCCCGTTGCCGCTTTTCACTCTTGTGGGTTGGCGTTTTTGGCTTTCTTTGGTTTGTCTTTGCCACCGCTTCATTGAGCATCCATGATCCTATTGTAGGCGGCAGCCCTCTCCGCGGCAGTCTTCTCCCGGCATCGATCGCAGGATCATTATTTGTATTCGCGCTCTCAGGTTCTAAGTATATAGAAAATATTAGTGCATTGCTTTACATTGGTAGAAATACGCTTCCGATATTTTGTCTTCATGTATTATTTGTGGCAGGCACTCGGATAGTATTAGCAAAGTTTTTCGGCATTTCCGAGGTCATGCTCATCTTGAAAACTCAGTGCTTGCCGTAGTCGAGGGCTACTCCCTTGCGTTGTGCAAGGATGTAGGCCTCAAGAGCTTTAAGCCGAGGATCGTCATCCGCGAAAGGCTTGCCCCGGACAGGATTCTCGATGCACCAGTTGATCATGTCGCGGAGCAGGGCAACCCGCCCCAACTGCACCTGGAATTTGGGATAGGTTTCAGGATGCGTATTGGAACCGTCCGGATGGCACATGTCACAGGAGACGGCATTGGTGCCGCCGAGCGCCTTGTCATCATGAAAAATGCGTTTGCCTTCCGCAACGAGGCGATCGGTCGATTCTTTCCAGATCTGCTGGTCACGCTCGGTAAAGGCGCCGTAGGTTTGGAACTGACTCCCGGCGGGAGCGCCAGCGCCAGGCTGCTGGGCCGGGGCCGGCGCTTCGGCCGCTGCGACAACCCATTCGGCATCGGGATGTTTGCTCCGCCATTCCTTCATGAGCGCGTCGGCGATTTGCTGGCCTTGCTCGCGCGTCAATTGATCGCCTGGTTTGACGTCTTTGACCTCGATCGAAGTTTCGCCGTCGCAGAGTCCGACAACCAAATTACCGTCTGGGGAAGGCTGCAGCTGATGGCGCGGCGGATCGTTTCCGGCTAAGGCAGGTCCCGCGGCAAGCGAGAAAGCGAGTGCGAGATTGCGGGAAAGGCGCATGATCGTCTCCCTCAATAGCTGGAAAGCGTCGTCGCGGCCGGCCGATCCTTGGCGCCGCTCGACGAAAGATAATTTGCCCGCACGGTGACGGGGTTTCGGTTCCAAAGATTATAGACCTTATCGATCATGCCCGAAGCCAAAACGTTGAGCTGACCGTCGCCGCAGCCGTCGAAAGCGTTGAAGGGATCGGCGCGGTTCATCTGAACGGTGAGCTTCGGCAGACCCTCGGGGGCATAGGGCCAAGGCCACGCGGTCGAGAGGAGCCCATAGAAGCTGATATTGCCAATGTGGTTCAGGAGAAGCTGGTGGGTGTGGCCGTGAATGACGGACACCGTATCGAATTTGGCAAGGATCGCCTGAACTTCGTCGGCGTCATCGGTCCAGAAGTTCCAATTGCGATAATATTTGTAAAGAGGCGAGTGGGAGAAGATCACGATCGGCGTTTTTTTGTCGACCCCTGCGAGATCGTTTTGCAGCCACTGGCGCCCGTCCGGCCCGACTTCGAAGCGAGATTGGATGCCGTTATCGAGTCCGGCAACCGTGTGCATCCGCTCCTCCGGAGTCATGCCACGGGCGGTCCAAAAATCCTTTTCCTGGACGCTCATCAAGGTCACGAAATGCACGCCCTTATGGTCGAAGGAATATTGAGGGGGGCCGAACACGGACCGCCAATGTTCACCCATGTCGAGGAACCAGTCGTGCTCGCCAACCATCATTTTTAGTGGAGCTTTGAGGTCCTTCAGAATTTGAGCGCCGAGATCGAGTTCCTCCCGGCGGCCGAGCTGAGCCAGATCGCCGCCGAAGAGCACAAAGTCGGGCTGCGGGTCGAGCGCATTGACGTCTTCCACCGCTTTAACGGCGGACCGTACGAAACGGTCGTTTACATTGCGTGTGTAAAGATGCGTGTCGGAGACATAGGCGATGGTGAAAGGCGGCGCTGCGGTCTCCGCCGCTTGCGCGATCTCGATGAGCTGAAAACTTTGCGGAACGATCAGTCCCTTCGCGGCGGCGATTCCGGCCGAAACTCCGGCAATATGCAGAAAGCCGCGCCGGGATAGCTGACCCATCCGGGTAAGGTCGTCGAAGAATGAGGCGCGTTCCTCGTAGTGCTTGGTCTCGATGCTTTTGTGCACCATGGTTTTGCTCCCCGGCGCAAATGTTTCACGTGAAACATTTGCGCTCCCAATCTTTTGTTTATCGTGTGGCCACTTGGGAAAATCCCGGTTTTCGAAGATCATGTTTTAGAAGGCACCGATCGACGCCGGATTGCGCAGATCCGGGTTGGTCCCGATATCTCCCAGATCCCCCTTCCGGCCTTCGGCGATTTCAGTTTCGCGCTGCGGCCGATTGGTCTTGAGTGCCGTTTGCCGGGCCATCTCCGCTTGGTTGAATTCGGCGAAGCGGTCGTCCGTGAGCGTGAAGAGGAAGGCAACGAGATCGTCGATTTCGGCTTCGCTCAACGCAAGGCGCTGCATCCCGCCGTCGAGGAAGGGATTTGGAACACCACCCTTGTTGTAATGGTCAAGCACATCGAAGAGAGTCGCGAGAGAACCATCATGCATATAGGGCGCGGTCACTCCGATATTGCGGAGAGTCTCGCTCTTGAAGGCGCCAATATCGGCTGGGTTCTTTGTCACCAGGAACCGGCCGAGTTCGGAATAGGACGTTTGTAAGGCGAGTTCGTCGATCTGTTTCGTATCGCCACTTTTCAGGATGCCAAGCGCGTTGCGGGCCAGCTCGGAAAAGTTCTTCACATGCGCGGCAATCCCGATGTTGTGAAATTTCTGGTCTGAGAAAAGCGGCGAGACCACGTTGAATGCGTGACAGGAGCTGCAGCGCCCCTTGCCTTGGAACAAGGCCCAGCCACGTTGGGCTTGGTCGCTGATGGCCTGAGGGTTCCCAGCCAGGAAACGATCGAATGGCGCGTTTCCGGAATATTGCGTCCGTTCGAAAGCAGCGATAGCGGCGGCAATATCATCATATGTCGGCTCGCGCCCGAAGAGAGTCTTGAACGCGTCCGAATATTCCGGGATCTTGGCGACCTTGGTGACGACATCCTCAGGGGTCTTTTGGCCCATTTCGACCGGGTTCAGAATCGGAAGCTTGGCCTGTTCCTCGAGTGTTGGCGAGCGGCCATCCCAGAATTGCGACGCTTGAAACATCGCGTTCAATACAGTTGGCGCGTTACGCTGGCCGTGCTTGTCTTGAACGCCCGCCGATGTCGCACTATTACCGCGATGATCGGTAAATCCCTTGGTGGGCTCGTGGCAGGTCTTGCAGGCAACCGAGTCGTCGACCGAAAGCCGCTTGTCGTCGAACAATTTATCGCCGAGAGCGGCAAGTTGCGCCGTTGGCTCCTGGCCCGGCGCCACAGCCAAGGCATAGAGCTGCGACGAAATACCAAGGGGCAGGGCGGGTTTCAGCGGCGCTGGTTTTCCGGATGTTACAGGCGCCTGAGCAACTGGCGCCTGCGCAACGGAGGTTAACGGCGGCGGGGTATCGGAGGAACTGAATGCCACCGCCAACACAGCGAGTGCAGCTAAAAGCGTTACCCCCGCGAAGCTGGCTATCAACTTCCCGCGCGAAGTCTGCATTCAACCCTCCCAAGGTTCTTTTGCCAAGCTTACGGAAAGCACGACCTTTGTTTTAACGCTACCATAACCAGAAAAACGCCGGGCGTGAACACCTAAATTCAGAAAGCTAAATTCAGAAAGTGCTTCTCGCGGCTCGCCGGGAGTTTACACTTGAAAAAAGCCCGCGCCGCCATGAACGGCGCGGGAAGGAAGGTGGGACGACGGATGCGCAGGGCACGGCACAAGAAAGCAGCTTGACGAGCTCCCGCGCAACCGGCATGACGCTGCCACATATCCATGACGTTCTCATAAAATGACTTGGCCAAACTTCCTCACGCTTCATGGCGGCCACGATCCTGGCGACGAGTGAAGCGCGGCTTTTTCTCTTCTCATGAAATCGTGAGCGCGCGCTTGAGCAGAATCGCTTATGTCAATGGCAGCTATGTGTTGCACCGCGACGCCATGGTTCATATCGAAGACCGTGGCTACCAATTTGCCGATGGCGTCTATGAAGTGTGCGAAGTCTTTCGGGGCGCACTCATCGACGAGAAACGCCATTTTGAGCGGCTCGCCTTTTCGCTAGCTGAGTTGCAAATCGCCGCCCCTCTGCGGGCTGGAGCTCTCGCCGTGGTGGTCCGTGAAGTGATGGCCAGGAATAGGATCAAGAATGGCTTCATCTATGTGCAGGTGACACGCGGCGTGGCGCCACGCGACCATGTCTTTCCGCAAAAGCCCGTGCGTCCGAGCCTGGTCGTGACGGCGCGCCAGGTCGATCCGGATAAGAGTGAGATCAGCGCGCGCATGGGGATAAACGTCATCGCTATCCCCGACTTGCGTTGGAAACGGGTTGATATCAAGTCGATTGCCCTGCTGCCCAACGTTCTTGCGCGCCAACACGCGCGGGAGCATGGCGCCTATGAAGCATGGCTTATCGATTCTGAGGGCATGGTTACGGAAGGGGCGGCGTCGAACGCGTGGATCGTCAGCGAAGCTGGGAGTATCGTCACGCGTCAGATCGATCATTCCATCCTGCGCGGTATTACAAGAACAACGCTGATCGAAATCATCGCCGCGTACGGCCTGAAACTAGAAGAAAGAAAATTCAGCCTCGAAGAGGCTTTCGCCGCGCGGGAGGCCTTCATCACTGGGGCGACAACACTCATTATGCCGGTTGTGCGAATCGATGGGCAGCTTATCGGCACGGGTGCTCCGGGACCGGTGGCAACGAAATTTCGCGCTATTTTTCATGATACAGCCGCGCGCTCCTCATAACTTCGTGAAGGGTGTTTCAAGTTAATTTTAAATCTTGATGACAACGATCAAAGGGGGGCTTGCGGCGTCGTATATTGGTCTCATATGATCGGGTACCGGGAGCGGCGGGATCACGACTTTTAAATTGTCATGTTTATGTCATTCTTTTAGAGGGCGATGTTTCTAGCGAGCTTGTTTTCAAGCTAAAAAAGCACAAAAAAGAGACTGAGACAGGGCCCCGGGACCTGTGCTCCTTGTAAATGGTGTAAAAGCGAGCGCGTAAACGCTCCATGAGGCTACCGCAGCCGAACGGCACCAAAAGTCTTTTAATGAGCAATATGCGCCGGGCACGGCGCCAAGAACATAACAGGATTCTGAAAAATGGGATCAGAGCGGCCACAAAATCTTCAGGACACATTTCTCAATTTTGTCCGTAAAAACAAGGTGCCTCTTACAATCTTCCTGGTCAACGGCGTAAAACTGCAAGGTGTCGTCACCTGGTTTGATAATTTCTGTGTTCTTCTGCGCCGCGACGGGCATTCCCAGCTTGTCTATAAGCATGCTATCTCGACGATCATGCCTGGGCAGCCAATTCAGATGTTCGAGCCCGGCGATGAAGCCGGGCATAGCGGGCCATAGGATTTATTTCACAAAGCCTGAAACCGCTACTTGAGCGATAGATTTTGCGAGAGTATCCTGCATAATCAAGCGGGAGACTTTGGTTCCATCTTCTGGAGGCCGGAATAGGCGCCCTTGCGAACGGGAGAAAATTGGCACTGAAAGCCGGACCAAATGGCGGCTCACGGCATAGTGTCGAAGCGCGCACCCGGGCCTTGGTGGTTGGCCCTTATCTCGATCACCGCGCGCGACAAAAAGCGACCTCAGGCGGGGCCATCCAAGCGGCGCGCGGGCGCACGAACGAGGCGCGTCTTTTTGAGGCTAGTGGACTTGCCCACGCGATCGACCTTGAAGTTGTCGCGGAACGAATGCTCCCCATCACGCAAATTCGTCCGGCTACTTTTCTAGGCAAAGGCAATGTTTCCGAGCTTGCGGCTCTGGTTAGCGCGGAAGACATTGACCTCGTCTTCATGGACTGCGTCTTGTCGCCGGTGCAGCAGCGCAATCTGGAAAAAACGTTTGCGGCCAAGGTTATCGATCGCACTGGTTTGATCCTTGAAATTTTTGGCCGCCGGGCTCGCACGCGGGAAGGTGCGCTTCAGGTCGAGCTCGCCCATCTTGCCTATCAAAAATCGCGACTGGTTCGCTCTTGGACCCATCTTGAACGTCAACGTGGCGGTTTTGGATTTCTCGGTGGCCCCGGCGAAACCCAGATCGAGGCCGACCGGCGCCTCATCGAGGAACGGATGACCCGAATCGAACACGACCTAGAAGGGGTCAAGCGAACCCGTGGCCTACACCGCAAGAGCCGCCGCGCGGTTCCTTATCCTGTTGTTGCGCTCGTCGGCTATACGAACGCGGGAAAATCCACTCTCTTCAATAGGCTGACGGAGGCCTCGGTTGTCGCCGAAGACATGCTTTTTGCGACCCTCGATCCAACTTTGCGCAGGGTAGCGCTTCCGCATGGCGGTCAGGTCATTCTGTCCGATACGGTTGGCTTTATCTCCGACTTGCCGACAATGCTTATCAAGGCCTTCCGTGCGACGCTCGAGGAAGTCCTTGAAGCCGACCTCATTTTGCATGTCCGCGATATTGCGCATGAAGACGCCGAAGCGCAGCGGGGCGACGTCGAAGCTATACTTACCGGTCTTGGAATCGATCCCGCCAATGACCGCCGCCTCATGGAGGTCTGGAACAAGTGCGATCTTTTGGATGACGCCAGCCTCACGGCAGCGCGAACCGGCACCCAGCTGTCTTCGTATGACAAACCGGTCATCGTTTCGGCATTGACGGGGCAGGGCCTCGAAGACCTCCGTGCTGCGATCGAAGAGCGGCTGGCGAACGGACGGATTCTCTTCGATGTCACGCTTGATCCGGCCAACGGCGCAGGACTCAATTGGCTGCATGAAAATGCCGAGGTTATGCGCAAAAATACGGAGTCGGACGGCATCGTTCATGTGCGGGTGCGAGTACCGCCGGAACGCGCTGAGCCCCTGCGACGGAAGTTTCGCGCCTCCGCCACAAGGTGCGCGTGAGAAGGGTGTGCTTCGATCCGCCCGGACGGCTTTGACGGCCTTTGCAAACGCAGCCTCAGTCGTATGCGGAATGGCTGCCCGAAGACCTTACCGGTTGGCTTGATTTTCCTCCTGAGACTTGGCGGTATTCCAAAGCGCTTCCATCTCCTCCAATGCGACAGTGCCAGGCGCCAAGCCATCGCGCGCCAACGTCTCCTCGATGTAGCGGAAACGCCGTTCGAACTTGGCGTTGGCCTGGCGGATAGCCGCCTCCGGATCGGCTTTTACATGGCGGGCGAGATTTGCGGCGCTAAACAAGAGATCGCCGATTTCCCCCGCGATGGCGGCGGAGTCCCCGGTATCGAGCGCGGCTTCGATTTCGTCGGTTTCCTCGCGAATTTTTTCGATGACGAGACGCGCATCATTCCAGTCGAAACCCACGGTTGAGGCCTTGGCCTGTAATTTGACAGCGCGCGTCAAGCCAGGCAGGGCAAGCGGAATATCGGCGAGGATGCACTCTCCCGAGACGGGATCGGCACTGCTTTTCGCGGATTTTTCGTCCCGTTTGATCCTCTCCCAGAGTGCTTTGACCTCGTCCGGCGTGAGGCCTCGCACGGAGCCGAAGACATGCGGATGGCGCCGGATCATCTTTTGCGTAATCGCCTCGACCACACTGCCAAAATCAAAGAGTCCGCGCTCCTCGGCAATGCGGGCCTGGAAAACAACTTGGAGAAGGAGATCGCCCAGCTCTTCCTTCAAATCGTTCATGTCGCCGCGCGCAACGGCGTCGGCTATCTCATAGGATTCCTCGATCGTATAAGGGACTATGGTCTCGAATGTCTGTTCGAGGTCCCATGCGCAACCCGTCCCCGGACTGCGCAGCGCCTCCATGATCTCAACAAGCCGCTTAGCCTCACGGGACGGCTGCATCAGCGCGGCCCGCAAGCGAGAAGGAAATAGAAAATCGCCATATCCCTCTTAATTTCAACGAGCAGAACTTCGACCCGCCGCAAGCCTTTATAGACCGCACCCTATTATTCGAGCGAAATCGACAAGGCCTCCCTGCCTTTTGGCGTGTCGACGACCCGCATCGTCACCGGTTGGCCTTCGGCAAGACTCTGGATACCCGCCGGGCCAAGGATTGAAATATGGACAAAAACATCCTTTCCGCCATCATTGGATTGGACGAAACCGAAGCCCTTGTGGTCATCGAACCATTTCACTATCCCGGTGATCGAAACCGCAGTGGAAGGATCAGGGGCGCGGCGCTGCGGGCGCGGCGAATCACCGAATCCGCGCGACGGAGGAGCCCGTTCCGCCGCTCCGGAGGTGTCAACCTCAAGGACCCGCGTGACCTGGGCGCCTTTGACGCCGTTGCTGACATTGACCTTCAACTTCGCGCCGGGAGGCACTGACTCATATCCCGCCGCTTGAAGTGCACCGATATGTAAGAACGCGTCGCCGGAACCATTGCTTAACTCGACGAAGCCGAAACCCTTATCGCCCTTGAACCATTTGACGACCGCGTCGATGCTCGGTCCACTTGGCGCCGCTATTTCCTGGCTCCCGCTTCCAGCCCCGAAGCTCGATCGCGGGGTCCGGCTCCTCGGCGAATCATAGGGCGATGGTCCATCATCGTCGAAACCGCGCTTTTTAGGTCCCCGGAAATCTCTACCTTTGCTCATGATATGCCTGCTCGTCTCACACCTTTAGCGTTTCAACTTTTGCCATAACTCAAGTTTTCCACGCCATCCCTTGGCCCACACGGGCTCATCGCAGCAAAGAGGACCTGGCAGTCATCCCGCCAATCTTGAAACCGGCCATACGTCGAAAGAGTGCGCAACTGTAGCTGCGCGCACACCAAAAGGCCAGCGCCCGCAAGGTGCCAGCCCAACATTACGCTGATGGTCAATAGTCAAAATGCCGAAAATCCCGTGAGCGAGAAACATATCAATTGTTTCGCATCTTGGCTACTCCAATCGGCGCAGTTTGAGACTCCAAATTTGAAAGGGGTTCCGCCGCACATCGGATTCGCATAATCTATATTATGGAACCTAACTTGACACGCGGTCTGACCAGATAATTTCAAACATTATATTCCATCTATAATTCATTGAATTACCGTATAATATTCCTGTTCAATAAAACCTTAAGCCAGCAGCTTCATGCCATCGAAAGCCGGTTCGACATTAGAGGGTAATTCGTTCCTGAGGCGTTCAAAATCGAGATCGGTGTGAAGATTCGTTAGGACGGCGCGTCTAGGATGCAATCGCGCTATCCAGTCCAACGTCTCGGACAAGCATAAATGGCTAGGATGCGGCGTGTAACGTAAGGCATCAACGATCCAGAGGTCCAGACCTTCGAGAAAAGCGCGGCTCTCCTTGGGGATCGCGTTGAGATCGGGCGTATAGGCAACGTTGCCGAAGCGGAAGCCAAGCGCGGCAATTTCACCATGTTCAAGCTGAAATGGAATGGCATCCAGGGATCCACCAGATCCATTTAGAGTTATAGAACAGCCAGTTACAATACGATGCTCATTCAGTAAGGCAGGATATTGGCTACCCGGCGGCGTTTCGAAAATATAACCGAAGTTCCCTCGCACGATGGCTGCGGTAGCGGCATCCATATAAAGATCGATTTTCCGCCGCGCCAGGATGACCAAAGGCCGGATGTCGTCGATACCATGAATATGGTCTGCGTGCGCATGGGTCAGCAGTATGGCGTCGAGCCTTCCGATCCCTATTCCAAGCAATTGTTCGCGGAGATCCGGCCCCATGTCGACGAGAATTTGGGTCTTGGCTCCGTTTTCGCCGGTACGCTCGACAAACAGCGAGCAGCGGCGGCGGCGGTTTTTGGGATTGTTGGGATCACAGGCGCCCCAACCTTGGCCGATCCGCGGAACCCCTCCGGAGGATCCGCAGCCGAGAATGGTGAAGGCAAGGCTCACGCGGCCTCCGCATCCAGGGCGGGAGGCGGCATTTTACTGAACAGGCGCAGCGTATTGGCGCTCGTCTCCTGGGCGATAGTTTGGATCGAAACGCCCTTCACTTCAGCCAGTGTTCTCGCGGTGGCCGCGACGAAGGCCGGCTCGTTACGCTTGCCGCGATAGGGAACGGGAGCCAAGAAGGGCGCGTCGGTCTCGACCAGCAGCCGGTCCATTGGCACAGTGCGTGCGATGTCCCGCAAATTCTGCGAATTCTTGAACGTCAAGACGCCGGAAAAGGAAATAAAAAGCCCTAGAGATAGCGCGGTCTCGGCGAGAAGGGCCGATGCGGTAAAGCAATGGAGAAGGCCCTTAAAGGCGCCCTTCCCCATTTCGTCTTGCAGGATCGCGGCGACATCGGTGTCGGCGTCGCGGGCATGAATGACGATTGGGAGCCCGCTTTGCCGGGCGGCCGCGATGTGGGTGCGGAAAACCCGTGCGGCAATGTCTCGCGGCGTTTTGTCATAATGATAATCGAGCCCGGCTTCGCCGATACCGACGCATTTCGGGTGGCGTGCCAACGCGGCAAGACGATCTAAGGATACTTCGGCTTCTTCATGCGCGTGATGCGGATGCGTCCCAACCGTGCAAAAAACGTCTTCATAGGTCTCACTGAGCCGGCTGATCGAATCAAACGCTTCCGTGTGCGTCGAAATGGTGATCATCCGCCTAATCCCAGCGGCGCGGGCGCGTTCGACCACGGCATCACGCTCGGCGGCGAAATCAGCGAAGTCGAGGTGGAAGTGACTGTCAATCAGCACGGGGGACCTCTTTGCGATGATCTTCCTCCGCTTCGATGTAACGCGGAAAAATCGGTATCGGGGCCAGCAAAGACGATCCTGTCACAAGACCTTGGGCGATCTCGGCATGGGCGAATGTTCGCTCGCTCGCTGGGACGTTTAAGAGGTCGAGCAGCTTTTCCATCGAAGCTGGCATGAACGGCTGCGCCATGATGGCGATGATACGCAAAATTTCGGCGGTCACGTAGAGAATGGTTTGCATACGCGCCGGATCGCTCTTGCGTTTGACCCAAGGTTCTTCGCTGGCGAAATAGCGGTTGGCTTCGCTCACAACCCTCCAGATCTCAGTCAAAATCATGTGCAGGGCATAATCCTGCATCACTGCGCGGGATTTTGCCGGTAGCGCTGCGGCCTGCGCCAGAAGAGCCTGATCGGCGTTGCTAAACGCGGCCGGCGCCGGCAAGACTCCATCACAATTCTTGGCCAGCATCGACAAGGAGCGCTGCGCGAGATTGCCAAGATCATTGGCAAGATCGGCATTGATCCGATTGACAATAGCTTCGTGCGAATAAGTGCCATCCTGGCCAAACGGCACTTCACGCAACAGAAAATAACGCAGCTGATCAGCGCCATAATGTCTGGCGAGCGCAAGCGGATCGATCACATTGCCAACCGACTTCGACATTTTCTCGCCGCGGTTGAACAGAAAACCATGGACGACGATTTGGCGAGGCAGCGCAACTCTGGCCGACATCAGGAACGCCGGCCAATAGATCGCATGAAATCGCGTGATGTCCTTGCCGATCACATGCACGCTGGCGGGCCAAAATTTCGCCCGCGGCGCTGCAGGATCTGGAAAACCAGTGCCGGTGAGATAATTCGTCAATGCATCGACCCAGACATACATGACGTGCCGCGTATCGCCGGGAACCGGAATGCCCCAGTCGAAGGTCGAACGGCTGATCGACAGATCGGCCAACCCCCGTTCGACGAAGGCGATAATTTCGTTGCGATATTTTTCCGGCGTCACAAAATCCGGAGCGTCGCGATAAAGCTTGAGGAGCCGGTCCTGATAGGCTGAAAGTCTGAAATAATAGCTCTCCTCCTCGACCCACTCGACAGGCGCGCCGGTCGGTGCGAGACGGCTGCCGCCCGGTCCCTCGGTAAGTTCGGACTCGTCAAAAAAAGCTTCGTCGCGGACGGAATACCAGCCCGGATATTTGGAAAGATAAATGTCGCCCGCCGCCGCCATCCTGGCCCAGAGCTCACTGGCGGCCGCATGGTGGCGGGGTTGCGTGGTGCGCACGACGTCATCGGCTCCGGCGGAAAGAGCGGTTCCCATCGCGTCGAATTGCGCCGCCGTGCGGTCGGCGAGTTGTTGCGGTGTCAGGCCGTCGCGGGCCGCGGTCCGCTGCATCTTCTGGCCATGCTCATCCATCCCGGTAACGAACAAGACATCAGCGCCGTCAAGCCTCTTGAAGCGGGCGATCGCATCAGTGGCGATACGCTCATAGGCATGGCCGATATGAGGCGCGCCATTGGCGTAGGGTATCGCGGTCGTGATATAGAATGGGGAGCGGGAACTCATGGATCTGCAATCTCAAAGCTTCGTGCAAAGCCCCCAGGATAACGGCCCCAGCTTCGTTCCGTTTCAGGATGAAGAAGCCTGTATCGCCGCCGCCAAATCGGCGAAAAGGGACAGAACAAGAGGCCGCTTGTCGAGATTGAAGATTTCGGTCTCGCGCGCCGCCTCGCCGAGTTTTTCCCATACAAGTGCGTAGGGCGCAAGCCGCCGCGCGCAAGCGCCTTGCAAGCTCTGTGCGCCATGCCACACCCTCGCATCGAGCCAATCCTCGATGATGGCGAGCATGGTCTCGTATTCCCTGCTGTTGTTTCGCCCCGTGATACGGTCGGCCAAGGCATGGACCTGGCTCCAATCTATGTGAGGCAAATCGTTCAGCATGCGGCCGAGATGTGTGTCAAGCTCGATCCCTTGATTGTCGAGGAGCCGCAACACATTATGGACCGAGCCCTGGGCGCGCGATATCGCGGCCTCAAGCTTTATTTCGCTGGCGCCGGTCCATGGCGGTCCCAGCGTCCCCACAATAGCGCGGAGGTCGTCCGCCGCGAGGGGCTTGAGAAGGATTTTCTGGCAACGTGAACGCAGCGTTGCCAGCATCCGGCCCGGCCGGTGTGCGACGATGAGGAAAAGCGAGCGTGATGGCGGCTCCTCGATGAGCTTCAACAGGGCATTGGCACTGTTCTGATTGAGGTCCTCGGCGCAATCGAGGATGCAGATCCTGTAGCCGCCCCGCCCTGCCGCCTGTTGGAACATATGGATCGCACGCCGGACGTCTTCAATCTGGATTTGCGTAGAGTGCTTTTTTGTGTCCGGATTCCATTCGCGCCGCAGGAGAATGAGATCTGGATGCGCCATTGCGGTAATTTGATGGGAAACCGGATGAGCCTGGGGCACAAAAAGATTTGCCTTCGCCTCGCCAGCGGCAGTGGCTGGATCGGGATTCGCCAAAAGAAACCGGGCAAGGCGCCAAGCGAGCGTGGCTTTGCCGACGCCGGGCGGTCCGCCGATGATGAAGGCCTGCGGCAAATGTCCCGATAAGTAGGAGAGAAGAAGATTCCTTTCCGCCTCGTCGTGACCGAAGAAATTGTGGGTCTCACGCGGGTGCGGGGCATCTTCAAAACGGTCGGACTCCGGGCTGGTTTCCTGGGTTTTGGGCCCAATCGATCTAGCCATGGCGCACCTGCTTCACCACCGCCGGAACGATGAGCCTGTTCGATACAGCCTCGAAGATCGCTTGTGCGACTTCCTCTTCGGCGCCCGCCGCATCGATGACGATGCAGCGCCTCGGTTCCGCCGCCGCTATCGATAGGAATGCGGCGCGCAGGCTCTCGTGAAACGGCAAATCCTCGCGCTCGAAGCGATCGGGGGCCTCTCCGGCGCGGCGCCGAGCCGCGGCGCGGGCAAGCCCTTCGGCGACCGGAAGGTCGAGAATCAAGGTCAGATCCGGCCGCACATCGTCCAAGGTGATACGTTCCAACGCTCGCAGGAAACGCGGATCGAGTTGTCCGCGCGCCCCTTGATAAGCCCTTGTCGAATCCGCGAATCTGTC
Source organism: Methylocapsa sp. (assembly GCA_003162995.1). GTDB lineage: Bacteria > Pseudomonadota > Alphaproteobacteria > Rhizobiales > Beijerinckiaceae > Methylocapsa. The sequence continues at coordinate 14,575 of PLUZ01000207.1, forward strand.
GGAGACGACGAAAGTTCCGGCTGCGAGGGCGGGTTTGATTGTCTTGTCGATATGGTCGATCCGGGCGGCCGAGAAGAGGATCGCCTCGGCGGCCGGACCAAGCCGGGCCACGCTCCCCGAGAGGAGGACTTTGCGCAAAATTTCCGCGCCAGGCGAGCCGCCAGGCTCGCGGGTGCCAATCGCCTCTATTCCCGCCTCCCGAAGGTTAACCAGAAGATGGCCGATCTGAGTCGATTTGCCAGCCCCTTCGCCGCCCTCGAGTGTAATGAAGGAACCTCGCTCACTGATAGCACGAAGGTGTAAACGTCCCTCGCTCATCGCTTGACGACATATTTACGAATGAGCACGGTCGCGTATTCGATCCCGGCGTCCATAGCCCGGCGTGGGAGCGCACCTTGCTCAACCGCCGCGGCGGTTTTCAAAGGCAGGTCGAGGATTTGCTCCGTTCCACGAAATATCTTGAGACGCGCAACCTCTCTGCCCGCCTCGACCGGAGCAATCAGCGGGCCCGTGTAGACAATGCGCCCGGTGAGTTTTTCGGTTGCGGTCCGGGGAACAAGAATTTTTACTTCCTCGTCGGCGATCAGAGGCACATTCGAGGAGCTACCGCCATAGACCTTGGCACTGCCGATTGTCTCACCCGCTTGGAAAATGGTTTTCGAGTCAAAGGAACGAAATCCCCAAAGGAATATCTTGCGCGCTTCCTCGGCGCGCTCCTTGGCAGTTGGCGAACCGTAGAGTGCTAGGATGAGACGCTGTCCATTCTGAACGGCGGAGCCGACAAGGCCATAGCCGCTTTCGTCGATGTTACCTGTTTTCAACCCATCCGCGCCGAAGTCCATCGTCAACAGAGGATTGCGATTCGACTGCTTGATCTTGTTCCAGGTAAACTCTTTCTCGCCGAAATATTTATAAAGGTCCGGGTAGGTCAGGATGACATGATTGGCAAGAGTCACCATCTCCCTGGGGGTTACTTTTTGATCGGGATCGCCCCTGCCCCATGCATTGGTAAAGGTCGAACGCTCCAATCCAAGCTCACGCGCGCGTTTCGTCATGAGCGTGGCAAAGGCTCCTTCCGATCCAGCGATTCCTTCGGCGAGGGCGATCGCCGCGTCATTCCCTGAGACAATCACAAGTCCGCGAATCAAATCCTCGATCCTGACTTGGCTGTTCGGGGCGGCGAACATGCTGGAACCCCGGGCCGGCGCCCCGCCATAGCGCCAGGCCGTCTCGCTGACCAAAAATTCATTGTCGAGATTCAGATGGCCCAAGGTGATTTCGTGGAAGACGATTTCGGCGGTCATGATCTTTGCCGTGGATGCGGGAATGACGAGAGCGTCGGCATCCTTTTCAAACAGCACGCTACGTGAGGCTGAATCGATCAAAATCGCATGTGGAGCGCTGGTCTGAAACGTCTGGGCGAAGGACGTGGTAACGCCCCCTGCAAGCCCCAAAAGGAGGAGAGCCGGCAAGATAACCAATGGTGCAGGACATGACAAGCGGCGATGGAAAAGGCGCACGATCAAGCTGGTGGTTTTCATTGCGCTCCGCCAATAAGCAAGGCTTTCGCCTCCCGGCTCAGCGAGGCCGGAAAGGGAATCTACGACGATCTGCGTTTAACAGGGCATGGTTTGGCGTGGCTGGTTTCCCGGTCATGCTGTTTAGCGCGGTTGCACATTCTTACGCCGCGACGCGTAAGCGTTCAATGGCCTGGAGCGATTCCTTATCGATCAGATTTTAAAGAGTTTGAGCAGGTTCTGATCGAAAATGGCGATCAACATTTTCGGAACATGACCTAGACCATGATCGCTTCAAGTTGAACCGCTCACGATCTCTATCTCATTGTTTTATTACATGATTTTATCTAAAAAATCTGCAACTTTTCGGAATCATGCTCTAACGCCGCCTTCCGTCCCGCGCAATATGTCTCAATGCTTAGCCAATTGTCGTGCCGATTGCTCCGTGATCGGAAAAGACTCGCTCAAATTTTAGCGTAATGCGATTGGTACGCCGGCGCCCGGGATCGTCCCGAGGTCGAATGGCCGGGCTGGCGGCAGAGGAATCTGGCGGCCCCCGGCATGGCTGGCTGGGGCCGATTCGGACTCGTTTGCGGCATCGCGCATGGCTACAGCCATGGGTTGCATGTCGGCGCGGGCGGCGGGAGATGGGGCATTATTGGCAAGCAGGCTACGATTGCGGCCGGCCATGCCGTCGAGCGACGCCGGTCCATCCAAACGCAAAGTTGCGAGCAGTTTTNNCATCCGATCCCTCAAGGCTCGCCGCACCGATATACTCGACCTTGACACGCGTCGTTCCCGTCTGGCGGAAATCCAAGGCTTCGGCGGTCTTCCGGGAAACATCCATGATGCGATTGGCGGCAAACGGACCGCGATCGTTGACACGCACGATCATCGAGTAATTGTTGCGCAGATTGGTGACCCGTGCGTAACTTGGCAGGGGCATCGTTGGATGCGCTGCGGAAATCGAATCGCGGTCGTAAACCTCTCCATTGGCGGTGCGGCGGCCATGGAATGCATCGCCGTACCAAGACGCAAGACCGGTCGCGGCATAGTGTTTTTCACTCGGATAGTAGGTTTGCCCGGCGATTGTATAGGGCTTGCCGACCAGATACGAACCGCCACCGCGCGGCACCGGTTCCCCATCGGCGACGACACGCGGGCTCGCTGCACCATAGATAGAAGAGGGGAAATACTCTTTCGAATTCGCGGAGGCGAGACGTTGCGCCGGTGGCTGCGCGCAGCCGCCCAAGCTAATGACCCCGCTGCCAGCAAGAGCCGCAACGATGACGCGAACTGACCGGCTGGTTCGGAGGAGAAATCGAGAAAAAACAGAGATGGAGCGCGCTGAAACACACAAATTTCGTTTCGCCTGCATGCGCGTCCCCTTGGCTCGCGGCGTGGACCTTGAAGCGGGCCTTTGCCGATTCTCAAAAGACAGGCAAACCAATAATTTCATAGCCTTCGGTTTCCGAAGGCTTAAAGCCATGGCAAAGCCTAGCCGCAGTTCCACCTTTAAATGCGACCAAAGTGCGGCGCTGAGTGTTCCCTGGGATGCTCGAAAGAGGCCACAGGAAACTTAAATTTCATTTAAAATCATAAGGATGGATATTTTTGCAACAGTTTCTGGAAAACGGTCGCGCGGCATCGCCGCGATCGTCGGCTGCCGTGATTTGCCAGACATTCCGGCTGACGAATCTCCGGACGGGCCGTTCGGGCCATGCCTGGAAACCGTTCGAACGGATAACCCGTTCGCAAAATATTTGCCGCTCGATATAAGCTGCTCTCGGCCCACGTGTTCCGGGGTGGGGCGGGCGATCGTCATCCCTTGGGCGCGCGTGACGTGCTTTTGGGATGCACCTGCACTGTGGCGGTCATGCCTTGCACCAACCTTACGCCATCGGGCACCACGTCAAGATGGATCCGTACGGGAACGCGCTGGGCAAGCCGCACCCATGTGAAGACCGGGTTCACATCGGCAACGCCAGCGGCATTGGGCTGCGCATTCGGCACGTTAATGGCGCGTGTGAGACTATCGACATGCCCCTTGATTTCCTGTGGGAAACCCATCAGCCAAACACTTGCCGGATCGCCATCCGCGATCGGCCCGATCGTCGTTTCCTCGAAATAGCCATCTACCCAGAATGAGTGCGCGTCGACCAACGAAAGCGCGCGCTGGCCGACAACGCTATAATCTCCTTGGCGCAAGGCGAGATTGGTCACCCAGCCATCGACGGGCGAATGAACTTCTGTCCTATTCAGGTCAAGCTCTGCCTTGGCAAGCCGGGTCAGTGCCTGATGGTAACTCGCCGTCGCTGTTGCCGCGCCGGCCGCGTAAATCTGCTTTTGCTCGATCGAGACCGCGAGCTCATTCAACCGCGCGCGCCGCTCGGCTTCGCTGAGCGAAAGAGTCATACGATCCTTTGCGTCTTCCACCTCCGCCTGCGCATCGCTGACCGTAATGCGATAGTCGGATGGATCGACAACAAACAAGAGATCGCCCTTATGGACATATTGATTGTCGGCGACCTTGAGCTCGACGACACGCCCAGCGACTTCGGGCGCTATCGTGACGATGTACACACGAACCGTCCCGTCGCGCGTCCAAGGGGAAAGCATGTAGGTGCGCCACATGAACCAGCCTGCCGCAAGTGATACCGCAACAACGAGCAGGGTCAGAACGGGCCATAGCACGGCGCGGGCGAAATTCATGACGAGCTGCGTCCAGCGAGCACGAGCACAAGGCCAGAAAGCAAAATGAGGTAAAGCGCAGCGTTAAACAGCGCAGGATGCCATACCGCATATGTCAAACCAAGCCGGTCTGCGATGCGGCGGACAAGGACCAGAAGCAGCCATGCTAGCAACATGAGCACGGCGATGGGCGCCACGTAAATGCCGAACAAATCGATCTCGCGAAATGGCATTTCTACCCTCGCCCGGCGAAGAATGCGGGGGCAGACGCAAGAGCGTCTTCGATTTCTCGCATGGCGGCGCAAAAACGCTGCGTGATCACTGGGCCGCCTGCGCTCGCCTGCGGTGCAAGGTGATCGACGAGTTCGGCCACGGCTGCGCAGGCTTGATCCGAGTCGCCCGCGGCGAGCCGTGAGAGCACGCGATGCACGCCGTCCCGTTCCGCGGTTGTGTCAGCCAGAACTTGCAGCTGCTGGATTGCGAGACCGGCACCGAGCGCGGTCACCAATTGGCCCCGCTGTAGAGGCGTTGCACTTTTCGGTAAGGCGATCATCCGGTCGTAGAGGCGGTCTTCCCATATTTCCGCCGAAGGGCGCCAATATCCGGCGGCAAGGCGGCGGAGGTCACGCAAAGCGGCCGCGACCTGGCGGCGGCTGCGAAGGGCGGGCGCAAGCGGAGGGATCACCTGATACAAGGCCGCGCCGGCAAGTGAGCCCGCGACGATTGCGAGCGCATTGTTGAGGAAAGCCGATAGATCGTAGACCATGTGGTTCGTCGGGCTCAGCATCGGGATGAAATTCGCTTCATAAAGGAAGGCGATCGCGCCGATCCGTGGCAGTGTTGCCAGCGCTCCACCAGGGATCAGATACGCTCCCAGCAGAAGACTAAATGCCTCAAAGCTTGCGTGCGCGGGGAGCAAAAGAAATTTGAGCACTCCAGCGCCGGCTGCCGCAAAGACACAGCCGAGTGTCATCGAAAGCCCGGCATCGAAAGCCTGTTCATCCTGCTTCGTGTAAAACAGCGACACAATCACGATAAAAATAATAAAAGTTGGACCGTCCGGCCACTGTGAAAAAATCCAGAAGAGAGCCCCAGCGGCGATGGCCAACACAACCCGTAGGCCATTTAGGGACGCCACGAGGGGATCAAAAGTGCGCCCGAAGGATCGCGCCACGACGGTTTTCGCGCTCGATGGCACGCGCAGCAACGCGATACCATTCATCGTCTGAGCAAGTCCGAGGAGAGCCTTGCCGGTCTGGTCCAGCAGCAAACGCGCCGTTGTATCGGCGGCGGGACGATCCAAAAGCGAGCAGCCATTTCGCTGCAATTTGTCACGCAGCAAGGCTGGATCCTTTGCGGCTTCAGCCAGCAAGGCGCTGGAAAGGGCCTCGGCCGGCAGTGCCAAGAGGGCTGATTCGGCGGCAGTCTCGGTCGCGAGCCTCGGGCGTCCGCCGAGATGCGATTCGATGGTGCGCCAGGAGGACATGGCGGAAAACAATCCAGATAAGGCCTCCTGAAGAGCGGCGGCACGGGCGCGCACAGCGAAGGATTCGCCAATAGCCTCATCGATGATCGCGTCGAGTCCGGCAACCTCGGCAAGGAGAGCCCGGCGAATAGCGCGGCTCGATTCGATGGAGCCTGCTTGATAGCGAAGAGCTTGGATCAGTGCCGACATGATCTCTTGGCTGACGTGAAGCATCCGGCGCGCCAAATCTTCGCGCGCGCCGCCGAAATCCGTCAGCGAAAATACCAATGTCGTGACGACGATCCCGATGGTGATCGTGCTGGCGCGGCTGATAGCGATCGTCAATACATGTTCTGGCGCGGGAATCGCGTTCAGGGCGACGATTGCAGCCGTAAATCCGGCCAGGATGCCGGAATAGGCGGCAAAATTGCGCAAGGCGGTTGCGGCGTAGCCGCATAGCCCGCCCCAGATCGCCAAACCTAGAAAGAACCCAATCCGCGATTGCGGAAAGAGGGCGACAAGCGCGACAGCCGCGATGGCGCCAGCGAGCGTGCCGATGAGGCGAAACACACCCTTGCGGAGCGCGGCGCCGAGAGCAGGCTGAGCGACGATCACCGCCGTTGTTCCTGCCCAGCTCGGCTGATCCATCTGCAAGAAAAATGCGATATAGAGCGCAATCGACGCCGATGCGGCGATACGCACGCCATAAAGGATGGCCGGGAGCGCATGGATGATGGCAGCGCGCAACGGAAGCCCGCCGGAGACCCGGTTACTGATCGCCCCCATCGGAACCTGTCCTCAGCCCGGCATCCCGAGGCCCGGCATTTGATTTTGATCGAAAGCTTTGGCGACCCCGGCAGTTGTCAAATATTTCCTGAAAGATCAATGACTTGGCGCCCGCACCTGGCTCTAAACGGCGCTTTGAAACTTAAAGGGAATTTTCCCGTCGCCCCGCACCCCCTGCCCTCTTATACGCGATAATTTATCACTAGCTCTCGCAGTTGTCGGAAATTGGTGCGCATCCGACGCGTGGGACAAACCCTGATCGCTCTGCGGCCCAAGCTTGAACCTCGCCTTTTTCTGAGAGGCGAAAAAGTGTTTTCAAAGATCGCCGTACGTAATGTAAAATATTAGAATTAATGCATTAGGAACATCATATATATACCCATATTCATGTCACTATTTATTATAACTTCAATCCCTACATGAAGCGCGTCAGCCGCCTCACGGCCGCTCAGGCGGTGAAGCGATGCGCCGCCGCATGGGCAAAGCGGACGAGCATCGCGCGGCAGCGGACGCCATCCGGTTCGCCTTGCGCAAAAATCTCGGCACCATAGGCATCGGCCAAAATGAGGCCCCCGCGTCCTGTGGCATGATCTCGATCAGCACGCTCTCGGGGATCGCGAAAAAGAACTTCTCCAGCGGGCGCGATAGTCCCGGCATTTTGTGTCGTCGCGAAATCCGCGACGGAGGATTTTTNNTTTTATCTCAAACGTGCTTTCGAAATTCAGTAAGCGCCGAATGAGGGCCGACACCGTTCCCGAGCGCGCACATTTCGTTCCTGCACCCTCGTCTTGGGCAACAATGTTCCCGTACGGGAACTATCTTATGTCGAGGCCCATCCTTGCCACTAAAAGTTCCCAAGCGGGTACATTCATTGAATTTTGACATTTCAACTTCAATGTCCCCGTCTGGCAACATGGTGCACCTATTATGGACAACGATGAGAGCGCGGTTGACCGCAGGATTTCGGAGGCGGTATCCGGCTTCGGCATGCTAATCCGAGGCCGCCGGAAAGCGCTGAAGATGCGCCAGGATCAGCTCGCATTGGCGACGGGGGTTGGCCGCAGGTTTCTCATCGACCTAGAAGCCGGCAAGCCTTCCTGCCAGCTCGGCCGTAGCCTCTTGGTGGCTGAAGCCCTGGGGCTCAGGCCGGCCGATATTTTGGCGGCCGGTGGCCCGTCTCACTCCGCGACCGCCCCCGAACTGCCCGATCTTGGCGAAGAGGGGGAGGAGCCGGATGGCCAGTCTGCCCGTATACTTTGAGCAGCGGCTCGTCGGCACGATTAACGTCGATAAGAGTGGACCCGGCTTCACTTATGACCCCGCCTGGATTGGATTGCGAGGCGCCTTTCCGATCTCGATAACGATGCCGCTAAAATCGGAGCGCATTGCCTCCGACACTTTCCTGCCCTGGGCAGCAAACCTCCTGCCAGAAAGCGAGCAGCTGCGAACTCTCGGACAACTTCTCGGGATGGCGCGGAGCGATGTAATCGGTCTGCTATCCGCGATCGGCGGTGACACTGCGGGCGCACTCTCGATTGGTCAACGTGGGAGAACCGCTTCAGTTCAATGGCGGCCGATGGGCAAGCCGGAAGACCTTGAGAGGGTCATAGAGGAACTGCCGAATAAGCCATTCCTCGTCGGCGAGGAAGGCATCTCGATGTCCCTCGCTGGCGCGCAGACAAAGCTTGCCGTGGCCGTCGACGACACAGGACGCGTTTGCATCCCGATGAACGGCTCTCCATCGACGCACATTCTCAAGCCGGACTCGCCGCGCCTTCTGGGCGGCGTTCAAAACGAGGCGTTTTGCCTGACCTTGGCGAGACGCATGAAAATCCCGACGCCGAATATCACCACCGGCCAAGCCGGCAATAGAACCTATCTTCTTATGCAGAGATACGATCGAACGGATGCCGGCGGCCGTTGGCGTCGCTTGCACCAGGAGGACTATTGCCAGGCGCTCGGGACGCNNCCACCCTCCTCCAAGTACGAGTCCAACCAGACCGGAATTCGCGGACCGACATTGCAGAACATGTTTGAGGTAACGCGGCGGCACATGCCCCCGACCGATATCGTGCGCTTGCTCGATATGGTTGTGCTCAATGTTCTAACTTGCAACACCGACGCCCATGCCAAGAACTATTCGATAATGATCCGCGGCAACGGCGCGTCGCTTGCACCGATGTACGATGTCATGTGCGGCGTAGTTTGGAAAAACGTCACCAAGAACCTCGCCCAGACGATAGCCGGTAANNGCAGTTCGCCCGCGAGTGCGGCCTCAATCCTAAGCAGGTTATTGACCGCGTCGGCGCGTTGGCAAAATCGGTCATTGCAGAAGCAGGGGCGGCAGAATCCGAGGTGGCCGCGATGCCAGCGGGCGGACACCTGATTCTGGACCAAACGCGACAGGCGGTCGAACGACGCGCTCATGCAATCCTCGCACAACTGCAAGACTTGGAAGGCGATTCGACCGCCGCAGCCATCGATGAAGAACGTACCGAGCGCGCCGAAGACACCGAAGTTGCATGCTCGGATTTGGGGTAGCCAGGCCTGTTGACCGGCGTGAGCTTATACGCATGCTGAAAGATCTCGCTCCCGGTGACGCGAATAGACCACCTCGCCCGCTCGACCTTCGACGTTTTCGCCATCGTTAAGCGTACGGTGGATATCAGCGAGCAATTCCGCTCACGGGCGGAGCCGTGGGCCGGCACCGGCAGCAGCGCCGGGCGCTGCACGATTGCCTTGCGTGGCGCGGAAGGCAGAGGAAAGAAGCCGCGCGCCAAATTGCACCCGCAGCTACAACGTCAGCATGGCTACGATTTCGAGGTTTGGGACATAAATGGATGGGCCGGACGTGAAGTCTGACCATCGACAAAGGCACCGTCTCAGCATTGCACGATAAGTCGAATGGAGGCATGATCTTAAAAATGCAGCTCGCGGTTCC
>PLUZ01000218.1 GCA_003162995.1 Methylocapsa sp.
GCCTCACTGTTGAGGAAATCGAGCGGCAGGCCGAGGGCACTTTCTTTATCGTCGCCATAGAGCAAGCCGGCACTGGGGCGGCGGACCGGCCGCTTCCGACGACGTGCATCAAACCCGGCGATGGCGTGACGATCCTTTGCCGCAGCGGACGGCCGAACCTTCTCAACAAATTTAGCGAGCCGCCCAGCGGATCTTGATCTTATATAGGATGTCCACATATGACAGACCCCGCTGTCCCTTGTACGTTGCGAATGTCCGGCAATTGATCATTCTGCCGGATGGCGAGAAAAGCAGTGAGCCCAAGTTGGAACGGGAGACGGTTGTCAAGCCCCGCAGCCTGTGAGGGGCGAGCTTTAGCGCGCGGGCTTGATGGCTGTCTCCCGTTCCAACTGTATTCGTCGAGCATAGCGGTGCTCGATCGATGCTCCACCTTGGACTCGTCCCATTGGACTTTCAGCGCGTCGCGACCCTGGATGGCGGCCCATGTATTTTCGGCCAGCGCCGCGACGCCCTGAGGGATTGCGATCACGTCGACGACGCCCTTGACGGCCTTGGCGCCGCTTGCATCGAAGGAATGGACGATTCCTCCAAAGCGCGGCGGACGGGCGATGACCGCGGTCAGCATGCCCGGTCGGCGAATATCCACCGCGTAGATCGCCTTGCCCGTCGTCTTTTCCGTCGAATCGATCCGAGGCGCTTTTCCGCCGATCAATCCGAACTAGGCAGGATCCTTCAAAGTAACGTCGCCGGGCAACGGCAAATGCGCCGCTTTCTCCGCGATTTGGCCGAAACTGCCCCACTTGCCTGATCGATGGGAGAGCCGGCCCTTGTGAACCGTGATCTCAACTGATACCAGACACAGGCTGCGGCGACCACGACGTCGCGATCTATCTCGCCCGGGTCAACGCGATGAAGCGGCAGTTCCGGCGTAGGTAGGTATGGGCGGTTGATCCCTCGTTTGACCCTGTTTCCAGAACCTGTAATTGCGATCCATGGCGAAAGGGATAATCACACCTTAAAAAACTCATGGCAGTGCCCTGCGCTGCCGCCGGCCCTCGCATGGCGACGTTTTGTGCGATTGGGTGACGACCGCTGAACAGCCCGCTCAATCCGCCGTGATCATGACCTCCGGCATCTCGTCCGGATCTGCAATATCGAGCCCATCCTCTTCCGCCAATTGGACCCCGGTCAGGCAAACATCGCCATCGTCGATCACGAGCGTGATGGGCGTCAGGCGCTGGCCCTGGCAGGGCCCGATGAAGCAATGCCCGGTATCCGGATCGAATTGGGCGTGATGATTGCCACAGATGATGAAATTACCTTCCTCGTCAAGAAACTCTCCCGGCCTCGTATCCAGGCGCGAGCCTTGATGCGGGCAGGCATTTTCAAATGCAAAAAACTGATTGGCCTTGCGCGTGATCAGGATCGGCCACGGCTTGGCGTCGCCACTTTCCTCCGCCCGCATCAGCACAAAACCCCTTGCCTCACCGTCGTCGATCTCGAATGTTCGACATATCGCAAAAAGCTCATTCATCGGCTGATCCCTTTCGGACAAAATTGAACGCGTCGGTCGCGAGGAAGCGGAATAACGCTTCCGAAGCAATCGACGCACCAGTAAGCTGCACTACCGCGCTCGACCATCTCGGGGCTCAGCTGTTCAAGGTTTGCGAGACTGTCGATGGTATCGCCGACGGTTTTGCTTCGTGTGATCTGCTGGAAGTCAGCGAACTGCACTTTGAGAGTGACTGTTCGCACTCGCATGCCGACCGCCTGGCAATGCCCCCACACCTTGGCAATGATGGGTTCCAGAGCTGGCGTGCTCATGCCGCCATCAAAGGAGGCCGCTAAGGGAGGTGCCATCGGTAACGCTTTGCCTTTAATGCAAGGGATTGCCCCGAGTCAGCCGCAATCCGTCTCACTGAACGGCTTCTCCATGAAGCGTCAAGTCGAGTCCCTCGATTTCCACCTCGCGTTTCACTCTCAGACCGAGACGGCTGTCGATGATTTTAAGGATGAGCAATGAAACGATCGCATCGTAAGCGGCCACGATGCCGACGCCGATGAGTTGGTTCACGACCTGGTGCGCATTGCCTTCGATGAGCCCCGCTGTGCCGCCGTACTCCTTGATCGCAAAGACCCCAGTCAGGATGGCGCCGGTCGCGCCGCCGACCGCGTGGACGCCGAAGCAATCGAGCGCGTCGTCATAACCAAGCAGCGCTTTAAGCCATGTGACTGCGGCATAGCACAGCACGCCCGCTGCTACGCCGATCGCCATCGACCCGGCCGGGCCGACGAAACCAGACGCCGGCGTGATGGCGACGAGACCCGCCACCGCACCCGAACAGATGCCTACGAGGGTCGGCTTGCGGCGATGGGCCCATTCGACGAACATCCAGGTGAGCGCCGCCACGGCGGTGGCGACTTGCGTGACCGTCATCGCCATGCCCGCCTGCATTCCCGCGGTGACAGCCGAGCCTGCGTTGAAACCGAACCAGCCCACCCACAGCAGCGAGGCCCCAATGAAGGTGAGCACGACATTATGCGGGGGACCAGTATCCTTGCGCTTGCCGAGCATCAATGCGCACATCAAACCGGCGACACCTGAGTTGACGTGAACAACGGTACCGCCGGCGAAGTCGAGCACTTTCACGCGCGCGGCGTCGTTCGCGCTGTTCAGGAAACCGTCTGGTCCCCAGACCCAATGCGCGATTGGCGCATAGACGAAAACCGCCCAGAGCCCGATGAACCACAACATCGCCGAGAACTTCATGCGCTCGGCGAATGCCCCCGCGATCAGGGCAGGTGTGATGATCGCAAAAGTCATCTGGAAACACAGATAGACGGTCTCGGGAATCGTCGGAGCGAGCGGATTGGGATTGCCGACGCCCACCTCGGTATCGCTCAAAATGCCTTGCAAGAAAGCGCGATCGAACCCGCCGATAAAAGGCGTGCCGGCGCGAAAAGCCAGGCTGTAGGTCACGACCGCGTACAGCACCGTAACAAGACAGGTAATGGCGAAGCTCGTCATGACCGTGTCGCCTACGTTCTTCCGACGGACCATCCCGCCATAGAAGAGTCCCAGGCCCGGAATGGTCATCATCAGAACCAGCGCCACCGAGGTGAGCATCCAGGCAGTGTCGCCGGAATTGGGCGCGCATGCCGTCAAGGTCTTGGCGTCACAGGCAGGCGGCGCCGGGGTGGCGTCTTGCGCGAAGGAAGGATCGACAAAAAGCAGCGCCGCCACTCCTGCGACGAAGAGGCCGCAGGCGAGGAACCTGAATTCCCTATGCGTGGGTCTAAAGGATGTCATCATCTAACTCCCTCCAGCTAAAACGACCCGGATCTGAACTCATAGGAGGGCTGCCTCATCGATCTCACCGGTGCGAATCCGCACGGTGCTATCGATACCCGAGATGAAAATCTTGCCGTCACCGATCTGTCCCGTGCGTGCCGACCTCACGATCGCGTCGACGACCCTGTCGACGAGATTGGCGGGAACCGCGACTTCGACCTTGAACTTTGGAATAAAGGTCACGGCATATTCGGCGCCGCGGTAGATCTCGGTATGCCCTTTCTGATGGCCGAACCCCTTGACCTCGGTTACGGTCATGCCGGCGACGCCGACCTGCGTCAGCGCATCCTGGACTTCATCGAGTTTGAAAGGCTGGATGATGGCAACGACGAGTTTCATGGGATGGCTCCCGGATAGCGCTTAAGCGAAAGCGGCGGATTAAGCCTCGCCCCTGGCGCGCCGAAACATCGCGGAAATGCAAACACGGTTATGGTGATCAAGAGTTGTGCCATTTGCGCGGTTGCTAATCTGATACGTGAGCTGAACAGACCCACGCTGGCGCCAGCACGTTACGACGTTGAAACTCAACTGAGATAGACGGCTTCGCGGCGTCGACCAAGAGCTGGTCACGAGGTAAGCGGCCGCCTAAGAATTAGGCAAAATGCGCTGCGCGATCCGGCCCTTCACGTCGGGCTGATTTTCTGTGCTATCCCCGCGCAATCGAGCGGAAAACACGGGATTAAGATCCTAACGGCCCACGCGACGTTGGCCGGTTCGGGGCGTCCCAAGACGATTA
>PLUZ01000314.1 GCA_003162995.1 Methylocapsa sp.
TCTTCGAACTCAAATATTTTTTCACCGCCTCGATCGCCGCGCATGATGGCGGTGATGCCCATTCGGCGGAATCTGTCCGCTTCCGGATCAGGCAATTGATCGACCAGGAAAGCCCCGCGCAAATTCTTTCTGACGATGCGATCGTCGCCCGGCTGAAGGCCATCAATATCGACATCGCGAGGCGCACGGTCGCCAAATATCGCGAGAGCCTCAAAATCCCTTCCTCCGTGGAACGGCGGCGGGAGAAGGCAAGGAGCTGAGCAAGCCGCAGGAGCGGGCGAGCGAAGACGGAGTGGGGACTCCTTCAATAGGCGGACGCTTGAAATATGCGGGCACTTGCAAAATGTAAGCGCTTGAAAGGTGCAGGCGCTTTGCCATGGATGCGAGAGTAGGTTCATTGAACCATTGACTCAATTTGGAGAGCCTCCTAACTCTTCGAGTATTCGCCCCCTTGGTCACGGGCGGAGCGCCGCGATGGCGTCCTCCAGGCCCCGCCCAGGACAAACTTACGCCGGCTCCGCTTATGGTCCATTTCTCGAATTTTCACTCACCTCTTCCCTTTGAGAGTGGCAAGAGCGATAGTTCTAAGCTGGAAACACGGCCGTTCCTCCCAGCCGTTGGGAAGACAATGCGCCGGCCACATCTGCGCCGACTACAACGGCAGGCGCCGCCGGCAGCGGAGAGTAAGGAATGACTTTGCGTGTCTCGGGAAAGAATTTGGACATAGGCTTGGCTTTTCGCACGCACATAGAAACGCGAATCGATACCGCACTGGCGAAATACCGGGCAGGGCTGGTCGCTGGTCATGTCACGGTTGAACCGGAGGGGTCCGGATTCCGGGCCGATTGCACCTTGCATTTGAGTTCCGGCGCGACGCTGCAGGCGGATGCCAAGGCGCAGGAACCCTATGCCAGCTTTAATCGCGCCGCGGACCTCATCGAAAATCAGATCCGGCGCCATCGAGAGCGGCTGTTGGATCATCACGCCGGCGCAGCAGTGGACGCCAGGCCCCCCGTTGGGCAGCCACCACCCGAGGTGGCTCCGGAGGCCGATCGGAAGCCCTCGCTTGCTGACGCTGGAAAGGCGCATGATTTGCATCCGGCCGTCATCGCGGAGCCATCTTCTGGGTTCAGGGAAATGACTGTTTCCGGGGCCGCGATGGAGCTCGATTCGACCAACGCCGCGGTCGTGGTCTTTCGTCGCGCTTCCGATGGGCGAACGAATGTCGTATACCGCCGCCCCGACGGAAACATTGGCTGGATTGACCCCGGCCGGGAATGAAAGTGCTGAGGCGAGCGAGGATGGTCCGCTACCGGATCTCGCTCATCGGCTAACCACAGTTTTGTCCCAATAGCGGACTTGGACCGGATTGCTTCAAACCATGCTGCTGACCGATTTGATCACCCCCGAGGCGGTTGTCCCCTCGCTCAAGGTGAACACGAAGAAACACGCGCTTCAAGAGCTGAGCGACCGGGCTGGATTGATCTCCGGCCTTGCGGCGCGGGAAATCTTTGACGCTCTTCTCCAGCGTGAGCGGCTTGGATCGACTGGAATCGGCGAAGGGATCGCCATTCCTCATGGAAAGCTCGCCAAGGCGGAAACGATCTTCGGGATTTTCGCGAGGCTTGCCCGCCCGATCGATTTTCATTCCCTCGATGGCGCGCCGGTCGATCTCATTTGTCTTTTGATCGCTCCGGAAACGGCTGGCGCCGACCATTTGAAAGCGCTGGCGCGGCTGGCACGCGTGCTCCGCGACACAAGGGTCACGGCAAAACTTCGCGCCGCGCGCGACGTCAGCGCGCTTTACGCGGTATTAACCGGCGAGACGGCCTCTCACGCGGCTTAACGCGGATCTCCTTCACACCAGCAAGGGCCTCGCGCACGTAACTTCTTGACTTCGCGGCCCAAAATAGCGAGTTTCCGGCCTCCTTAAACCCGCATCGACCGAAATTGTGAAAGATTATCGGCGTTGGCTCAACGCGCGAACTCCCAAAAATTGGCAAAGCGGCAAGAAGATTGGGCCGATCACCCTTGGCAAACACGTCCGGCAGCAATGCGCACCTATCTCGACTTTGAAAAACCGGTTGCCGAACTCGAAGCCAAGGTTTTGGAGTTGCGCGTGCTCGCGGCGAAGGGCGATGCCGTTGCCATTGGCGAGGAACTGTCGCGGCTCGAAGCCAAGGCCGAGAAGGCGCTTGCCGATCTTTATGCCAATCTGACGCCCTGGCAAAAGACGCAAGTCGCGCGGCACAAGGAGCGGCCGCATTTTAGCGACTGTGTCAAGGCGCTTATGCGCGATTTCACGCCGCTCTCGGGTGACCGGCAATTTGGCGAGGACCCCGCGATCGTCGGCGGTTTCGGCTGGTTTCGCGGCCGTTCGATCTGCATCCTGGGCCAAGAAAAAGGCTCCGACACCGAAGCGCGAATCAAGCATAATTTCGGCATGGCGCGGCCGGAGGGCTATCGCAAGGCCGTGCGCCTCATGCAGCTTGCCGACCGTTTCGGTTTGCCTGTCGTTACTCTGGTCGATACCGCCGGAGCGTTTCCTGGCGTGGACGCGGAAGAACGCGGTCAGGCCGAAGCGATCGCGCGGGCGACCGAGGCTTCGCTTTCTCTGGGCGTGCCGAGCATCTCCGTCATTCTCGGCGAAGGCGGCTCCGGCGGCGCCATAGCGATCGCAAGCTGCAACCGCGTCTTGATGCTCGAACATGCGATCTACACTGTCGCCTCGCCGGAAGCCTCGGCTTCGATCCTTTGGCGGGATGCCTCGCGCGCCGAAGACGCCGCGACGAATATGAAGATAACCGCCCAAGATCTCCTCAAATTCGGGATCATCGACTCCATCGTCGTGGAGCCGGCGGGCGGCGCCCATCGCGATCCGGACACGGCGATCAATGCTGTTGGCGATGCCATTGCCACGGCTTTGGACGAATTTTGGGGCATGTCGCCAGCCGAGATCAGGGCCTCGCGAACCGCGAAATTCTTGAATATCGGACGCAAAATATAAGCCGTGCCTGGAGCATGTGATTCCACTGGTCAGGAAGCGCTCTGGCAGCGGGAAAAATCAGCGGCAAACCATTTGTTCGCCGGCTTTGAAACTTTTTTTAGCCATTAACTAAGCTTTAGAATGTCTTGGATTGGACCAAGGTTTCGGTAACCTTCCCACAAGGATACCGGCTGTAGGCTCATAGCTCATGTCGCCAAGACCATTAGCTAAGCGGGCAAAACTCTCATGCGGCGCGACCCTTTCGTGAAAAGGCTTCCGGCCTGGTGTTTAATTGCCCTGACGGGCAGTTTTTTGGCGGGCTGCGAGGACTCCGGCCTCTCTCCCCTGAGTTCCACCCGTTCGCAGACACCGATCCCGCCCCAGACGGTCGCCGCGATGGAGGCGCTTGGGAGCTCAGCGAACGCGCCGGTTCTTATTCGCACCTATAAAAAGGAAGCGGAACTCGAAATCTGGAAGCTGAAGGCGGACGGGCGTTATGCCTATTTCAAATCCTACCCGATGTGCCGCTGGTCGGGGCAGCTTGGACCCAAGGTGCGGGAGGGCGACCGCCAAGTTCCGGAAGGGTTCTATTCCATCACGCCCGCCCATATGAACCCGAATTCCGCCTATTATCTCTCCTTCGACGTCGGCTATCCCAACGCCTATGATCGCGCCATGGGACACACCGGCGGCTCGATCATGGTGCATGGCATTTGTTCCTCGGCCGGCTGCTTTTCCATGACCGACGCGCAGATCGCCGAGATCTATNNATGACCGCGGAAAATCTCGCGAAATACAGGCTCGATCCGAATATCGGTTTCTGGACTCAGTTGAAGGAAGGCTCCGATAATTTCGACGTGACCAAACAAGACGTGACCGTCGGCGCTTGCAGCAAGCATTATGTTTTCAATGCGGTTCCCGCCGATGGGTCGCATTTCGACGCCACCGCTGCCTGCCCTCCGCTCAAGCGCAACGACGAAACGGCAGCCGAAGTGGCCGCCAAGCAGAAGAAGGACGAAGCAAAAATCGCCCAGCTTGCCGCCGATGGCGTGCGCCCGATCCATACGGTCTATGTCGATGGCGGCCAGCATCCGGATTTCGCATCGCTGGCAAGCTATGCCAGCCGCCCCGAGGCNNCTGGCCAAGGGCCCTGTTGATGTTGCCCTCAACGAAAGCAAATCAAAGAAGGCCAAGGTGGCGTCCGCCGATAAGCTGGACGTCAAGTCAAACACAACAAAGGCCGCCGCCGATTTCGCCCCAAGCCCAAGCTCAAAGCTGGATGAACCGGTAACAATGGCCGACGCCGCGCCTGAACCCGCGAAGCAACAGAACGCTTCTTGGTTCGACCGGCTATTGGGGGCAAAGCCGCCTGAAGCAAAAGCCGAACCGCAGCCTCCGGCGGCAACGCCAGCCGCGACTGCCACAACAGTTCCGCCGCCGGCCCAGGNNTCCCTTGCCGCCAAGGCGCAATGAAGCCTCGTCGACCGCACCCAAACCGCGAGACTCCAACAACAACGGCAAGCCGCCGCAGAATTCCGTTGCGGTTCCGGCGCCCGCAAAACCGCAAGCCTCTTTGTCTCCTGAGGAAAGCGCCGCCCAATCGGCTGCGATGCAGCGTGGCGGGTTCTCTACCTTTGCTCAAGCCGATCATTAGAGC
>PLUZ01000057.1:0-1029 GCA_003162995.1 Methylocapsa sp.
GAAAGCTCCTCGGTCACATGGGCGAGGAGTGCCGACTCATGCGCCGCGATTCCGGGCCGGTCGAGGGAAGTCAGATAGTCGAGTGCGGCGCCAAGCCCTATCGCCTCGACGATGGGCGGCGTCCCCGCCTCGAAACGGTGCGGCGGATCATTATAGGTGATCTTATCTTTCGACACGGCTTCGATCATCTCGCCGCCGCCCTGATAGGGCCGCATGCGTTTCAGATGTTCATACTTTCCGAAGAGAAAGCCGATCCCCGAGGGACCATAGAGCTTGTGGCCCGTGCCGACGTAAAAGTCGCAATCAAGCGCCTGAACGTCGACGGGTTGATGCACCGCGCCCTGACAGCCGTCGATGAGAACCTTAGCGCCAGCGGCATGTGCGAGCCGGATGATCTCAGAAAGCGGGGTTATGGTGCCAAGCACATTGGACATATGCGTCACGGCCACAAGCTTCGTCCTCGGCGTGAGGAGCTTGGTAAAAGCCGCAATGTCGAATGTATCATCCGTATTCAGAGTCGCCCATCGCAGCACCACGCCATTCCGCTCGCGCAGAAAATGCCACGGCACGATGTTGGAATGATGCTCCATTTCGGAGAGGATGATCTCATCGCCCTCGCCGAGCGTGGCTCCTAGGCTCGAGGCGACAAGATTGATGGCTTCTGTCCCTCCCTTGGTGAAGATGATCTCTTCAACCTTCTGGGCATTGACGAAGCGGCGAACCGATTGGCGGGCGTTCTCGAACGCCACCGTCGAGGCGCCGGAAAGGAAATGCGCACCGCGATGGACATTCGCGTAAGTTTCCGCATAAGCCTTGGCCATCGCGTCTAACACCGGCTTTGGTTTTTGAGCAGAAGCGGCATTATCGAGATAGACGAGCGGCTTGCCATGAACCTCACGGGCGAGAATTGGAAAATCCTCGCGCAGGCGGCCGACATCGAACCCGGCAACCGGTTCTTTCTGAAGCGCTTGCAGGCTATTCGACATGCGAAATCTCGCCCGAGTGAATGGTAAGCCAATCCGATACAGC
>PLUZ01000057.1:1061-3730 GCA_003162995.1 Methylocapsa sp.
ATTTCGAGTTCGGGCTTGATCGCGATCTCGGCTTGCCGGGATAGAAGCAGCGTACGGCTCATTTGACGCGCATCGGTCATTTGCGCGTCGGGCCGCACCCGGATGCAGCCCTGATAGACACCCCGTGAATCCCCTGCGAGGACGCCCCGGAACGATTGCCGGCTCGCCGTCTCCGGCCCGGCATGAGTGATGACGGTGGTATTGTCGCAGTGACGGCCATCGGCGACAAGAAAAATGCCATCGAGCTGAGCTTGAGCGTCCTTCTCCGTGAGCTCAAGCAACGCCTCATGACGCGAAAATCGGCCGCCTTCGGACAAATAGAAGCCGTCGTAGTGCGCGGCCGAGGCGAGCTCGCCCAAGGTAATCGCTGATTGCCTTGATGCAGTCCCAAGCCGATCGAGCCGGACATGCGTGAGCCGGGCGCCAGTGGCAAGCCGAACCTCGTTCACAATGGTGGAAAAGCCCGGCGTTCCGGTGTGGGACTCGACGAGTGTTGCCTCCGCGCCTTCATCGAGCAGTATCAAAATACGCAGATGCCGCCCATCTGGAATGCGCGCTTCCTCGCCTTCCCATTCATAGCGCAAGTAAAGTGGCGCCGTGAGTTTAGTGTGCGCCGGCACGTGCACGACGATCCCATCCTCCATGAGCGCGGTATTGAGGTTCAGGAGAACGTGATTCTTCTGCGGATTGACCTGCCCGATCTTATTGGCGAAGGGCGTCGCCGGATCGGCGAGGACCTGTCGCAAAGGAACCGCGCCGATCTCTGCGATAGTCGACTGCGCTTCATCAAGGACGCCGTTCTTGAACANNGAAAGATCAGAATATTTCCAGGCTTCGATGCGGCGCGTTGGCAGACCGCTTCCGGCAAAGATTGTCCTTGCCTCTTCCCGCAATGCGCCAAGCCAAGGCACGGTGTCTCTCTCGTAAGCCGCCATGCGGTCAAGGAGACGGTTGAGTGATGTGGTCTCGCTCATGCCGCTCACGCTGCCTTTCCGATTAAGGCATCATAGCCTTGCTCTTCGAGGCGCAACGCCAGCGATTTGTCGCCCGAGCGAACGATACGCCCGTCTGCGAGGATATGCACGAAATCAGGCACGATGTAGTCGAGCAGGCGCTGGTAATGGGTGATCACCAGGAATGAACGGTCCGGCGCGCGCAATGCGTTCACGCCTTCCGCCACGAGTTTCAAGGCATCGATGTCGAGACCGGAATCCGTCTCATCGAGGATCGCGAGCGCAGGCTTAAGAAGTGCCATTTGCAGCACTTCGTTGCGTTTTTTCTCGCCGCCCGAAAAGCCGACATTGAGTGGGCGCTTCAACATCTCCTCGGACACGTTGAGCAGCTTGGCGGCCTCGCGCACAACACGCAGGAACTGGACCGCGTCGAGAACCGGCTCGCCGCGAAGCTTTGCTTGCGCGTTCACAGCCGTCTTGAGAAAATTGAGCGTTGAAACGCCGGGAATTTCGAGCGGATATTGGAAGGCGAGAAAAATGCCTTTCGCGGCCCGCTCTTCCGGCTTGAGAGCAAGCAAATCCTCGCCCTTGAATCGGACCTGGCCGCTCGTCACGTCATACCCGTCGCGGCCCGCCAGCGCATAGGAGGTCGTCGATTTGCCGGCGCCATTCGGCCCCATGATGGCGTGCACTTCGCCAGCGCCCACTTTGAGCGATAGGCCCTTCAGGATTTCCTTGCCCTGAACGCTTGCATGAAGGTCTTCGATCTCAAGCATGACGTGCTCCAATCCATTTGCCGTTTGCAACGATGTGGGGCGCGCTCACCCAACGCTTCCCTCAAGGCTGATGCCCACGAGCTTCTGTGCCTCGACNNGCGACCGCCTCTTCCGTGCCGATCCCGCGCGAGATGCAATAGAAAAGCTGATCATCGCTGATCTTCGAGGTGGTTGCCTCGTGCTCAAGGATTGCCGTCGGATTACGGGACTCGATGTAAGGCACCGTATGGGCGCCGCATTTGGAACCAAGAAGGAGCGAGTCGCATTGCGTGAAATTGCGCGCGCCTT
Source organism: Methylocapsa sp. (assembly GCA_003162995.1). GTDB lineage: Bacteria > Pseudomonadota > Alphaproteobacteria > Rhizobiales > Beijerinckiaceae > Methylocapsa. The sequence goes on from PLUZ01000057.1 coordinate 3,079, forward strand.
CCGCCTTCTGATGGACGCGCACAAGGCCGCGATAGGTGTTTTGCGCCCGCCCCGCCGAAATACCCTTGGAGATGATCCGGCTTTTCGTGTTGCGGCCGAGGTGAATCATCTTGGTGCCGGTATCCGCCTGCTGATAATGATTGGCGATCGCGATTGAATAGAATTCGCCAACCGAATTGTCGCCGCGCAGAATGCAGGAGGGATATTTCCAGGTGATGGCCGAACCGGTTTCGACCTGCGTCCAGGAGATCTTCGAGTTGGCGCCGCGGCAGTCGCCGCGCTTGGTCACGAAATTGTAGATTCCGCCCTTGCCGTTCTCATCGCCAGGGTACCAGTTCTGCACGGTGGAATATTTGATTTCCGCCCCTTCCAGCGCAACAAGCTCGACGACGGCAGCGTGCAGCTGATTCTCGTCGCGCATGGGCGCAGTGCAGCCCTCAAGATAGCTCACATAAGAGTTCTTATCGGCGATTATGAGGGTGCGCTCGAACTGTCCCGTGTTGGATGCGTTGATGCGGAAATAGGTCGAAAGCTCCATCGGGCAGCGTACACCCTCCGGGATATAAACGAAGGAACCGTCCGAGAAGACCGCCGCATTGAGTGTTGCGTAGAAATTATCGGTGTCCGGAACAACGGAACCCAAATATTTCCG
>PLUZ01000057.1:3782-5596 GCA_003162995.1 Methylocapsa sp.
CTCATCGAGGCTCGTTGGGGCGTCGATTTTTACCTTCGGGGCCGCGTAGTAATAGGCGTCCTGGAAATCGATCGGTGGATAATGGACTCGCGCCCAGTTGGGCTCCGTCATGGTTCGCCAGCGGCGAAACGCCGCAAGCCGCAACTCCAGCATCCACGCGGGCTCATTCTTTTTCTTCGAAATGAACCGAACAATCTCTTCGGATAAACCCTTTGGCGCAAAATCGCTCTCGATATCCGTGACGAATCCATATTTGTATTTTTGGTCTGCAAACTCTTGTAAAGCTTCTGCCTCTTGGCTCATGTCAGATTCCCGACGTTGAAATTCAGAGGGCATTGCCACGCAGTGCGGGCATTGCAAGGGTTTCGCCTGTCTTCGGGGTCACCGCGTCGAACTTTGTAACATTCACCACGGCTCAGGCCCCACATCGACGCTAGTTGGCTGTCATGGACGGACTACTGCAAGCACGATGCCATGGTGTTTGCGGCGCGCGCCGGCGTCTCTGGTCCGTGTATCGCGTCCAGCAGATGAGAGAAGCCAGGCGCGCGTGCAGCAGCGCGATGAAAGCTGTCGTATGGAAATATGGAAATTCTTCTGCGATTCAGGCGGCGCCTTCGGCGAGCGCGGCAACGACTGGCCAGCCGACCACGCCAGCCGGATCCAATACTCTCAATGCGTCAAGAATCTCGATGGCGCGACTTTGCTCGTCTCGCCGCAGGTGAATGAACGCAAGTGCCTTCAACGTATAAAGCGCGAAGCGGCCGGGCCCGTCCGGAATGACGGATTGCGCCGGCCAATCGCGCCAATCGGCGCCCCAGCCAGCTTGGCGCGCCGCCACTCTGAGGCCTTCCTCAGCGGCGCTGCGCGCCTTATCGAGGTTCCCGTCATAAGTATGAATCTTATAGAGACAGAAATAGACGGGGAGCTGTTCCGGTGCGGCCGCCAGCGCTTGGCAAAACAGCCGGTCCGCCAGCGCATGGTCGTGGCGATAGGCGGCGACCCCTCGCTGAAGCAGCGCGTTGACCTCATCNNCGTCATGCCAAGTCCGTCATGCAATTTCCGGAAGTCGTTCCCGAACGCTTTGCGCCTTCTCTATTTATTTAACAAGAGACAGCGCGCGTCGAGATTGAACGGTGACGGCTTCGGTGTGAATCGAGATCGCTTTCGTGACCGCGTTAGCAATGATCTTTCCCCGGCTGTCGATTCCGGTCCAATTGGCTTTGCGGCCGCGCGGATCGACTTCGAGAAGCTTTACGCCCTCGGGCACCTCGGTTCCATCGCGGACGACGCCTCTTAGCATACCATCGAATGGCGCCCGTACTACTTCGCCACCGAGATGGCCCACGATGAAATCCTTAAAGATCCGGGTGCCGATCTCAAGTGGCGTATGCCATCGGCCAGGGACCGGCGAGTAGACGAAGCGCTCTGCTCCGCTGCCTCCCAGGCGGCGTGAGATTCCATCAGCCGCATCGGTAGAGCCCTGTTGAATGATCCGCCCCGCCTTTGACGGCCGGGTCTCGATGGCGGAATCGCAATTGGTGCCGGCGGTGAAGCCAGGACCCAAGCCGATCGTGAAGCGCGCAAGCCGCCGCAAATCGGGCGTGACCTGATATTTCTGCATTCTGGCATCCACGAGAATATCGAGCGTCCGCAGGACGATCAGATCGAGGAGCCCAAGNNTCTACGCCCGCGATCGTGACCGGATCGTCGAAGAGGACGTCATGAAACGCCATTTTCCGCCGGATCACGGGCGGCAGCGGATCATGAGACAACACAACGAAATAGCCGCTGCGGTAAAGATTGACCGCAACAGC
>PLUZ01000057.1:5649-5861 GCA_003162995.1 Methylocapsa sp.
ACATAGGTGTTGATCCTCGCGCGAAATCAAGCTGAAGAGCGAATCAAGGTGCGGAACGGAAGCGGTATGAAGCTGGAAATTGCAATTTAATGCTAAGCTTAGAACTTGGTTTCGGCCTTGCATGGCGGCGCCCTAAATCAGAGTCGGGGCATGTCCTCACCGAAAAAGGCGAGCAGCTTTTTCGGGACGCGCTCTCGCGGCATCAGGAGTGA
>PLUZ01000512.1:0-2584 GCA_003162995.1 Methylocapsa sp.
CGCATCATCCAGCGTTTTGCGCCAGACGGTTCGACGATCAGATAAAGCCCATTGCCGTCGGCGTAACGCCCCGGCTTCGTGACGGTCCGGACCCGAACCGCGGAAAGCTCCTTATCCGGATGTTTGCCTTTTCTCATCGCAGAGACCCCACAATTTACCCCACATAATATGTGGGATGGGGCTGGACTTCAAGGGACCTTATCGGATCGGCAGATTACATATCCTATTGAAAACAAATGATTTAATGGACGACGTTGGATGATCGCGGTCACTATATAGGCGGACCCCCTCTCCGCCAGGGTCAAAAAAAACATCAGCAAATCTCGCAGTTTCCAGATATTGTATGGGTTCTAAGCCGGGTTACGGATCAAGACCATCCACGACTCGAAAATAGCGCCGGTTGGGCGTCAGGTGTTCGCGACCACTGGAGCGGGGATATCCACGACGTTGTAGATCACCAGATTGGGGTCCTTGTCAGGTGGCAGCCAGAACACCTTCTGGACCTCGGCGAGGTTGCATTAGCCGTGACCGAAGTTAACGGCGGTATCTCCCTCATGCGTGTTCACATCCGACGCATAGCTGATCGGCCCCGCGGGGAGATGCGCCAAATTGTCGTTCTTGAACTTGACACCTGGTAATCTCCAAAGTCCTCGCCGCTCTAATACTCCTTGACCATGGCAACGGCCTTCGAAGTCCGTTCGTTCTCGTCGGGTAGTTGCCCTTCTGCACCTGCGCGGTGTTGAGCACCGCAATTTTGCGTGAGAATTTAGGGTTATTGGTCTCCGGCGAGATAAACGGCCCCGCCACAACGACTGACGTGCCGAACACGAACAGCCAGTTCTTCCAGCGCTCATCCTGCACCGCATTTGCCAAGCCGCCGACGATCGAATTGGGATCGCGTCTTGCACTGTCGCCGTCGAAGTATTTCATATCCGTGTAGCCGCCATACGTACTGCGGAAGTAGAACTTCGGTGCGATGAACACCTTCAGCACGTCCGAGCGCCGGTCGACCTCGGAACGGGCGCCCTGCCGCTCTGACCGCTTCGGTCATCAACCTGACACGCCGGCGCACGTCGGCCGCTTCGTCGCTGATCCCGACGTGGCGATCGGGCTTGTGCCGTGGTCTTCCCCTACGATTCCTATTCCCCCGTTTGCAACAAGGTTCCCGCCCGTCGCGCGCTGGCAAGCAGCCACGCAAAGGCGAAGGCGGCTCCCATGAAAAGAAGCGAATCGATCGCGAGTCCGGTGAGCATTAGATCGGTGTGTAGAACATGGTCGATCAGCACGCCGCGCAGGCCCTCGAAAACATAGGTCGGCGGTAGGACCCAACAGATGGGCTGCAGCCAGCCAGGCAGAGCTGCGACAGGATAAAAGATGCAGCCGAGCGGCTGAATGATGAACATTAGCGACCACGCGAGATTTTCCGCGCCCAGCCCGTAGCGCAGAAGGATTCCCGAAACCAACAAGCCGACGCTCCAGGCGAAGACGATCAGCACGACGAAAAAGGCCGCGAAAGCAAAGCCCAGCGCCCAGAGATTGAAGCCAAAAAATTCGATCGCCATGAGTGTGACCGGAACGACGCCGACGGCGAGCCTGATGAGGCTCATCACCATCAAGGCAACAACGAATTCGGCGGGACGCAGCGGGCTCATCAGCAGATTGGCGATGTTGCGCGACCACATCTCTTCGAGAAACGAGAACGAAAATCCCTGCTGGCCGCGAAGCAGAATATCCCACAGGAGAACTGCGCCGATCAGCGTGCCCGCCGCTATGGCGGCACTATTCGGCGCAACGCCTTGTGCCCGGACCAGATAGGTTTGCAAAAAGCCCCAGGTCAGCATTTGCACTGCAGGCCAATAGACCATCTCAAGTATTCGCGGCCACGACGAACGCAGCAAGTAGGTGTAGCGTAGCACCATTGCGCCGATGCGGCCTAAAGAGATGGCGGCGGCGTCGATCATGAGACGACCCGATTTTTGGCGTTCACACGTCCGCGCGCCACATCGAGAAAGACATCCTCTAAATTGCTGCGCCGACAGCGTGCAAAAAGTTCCGCTGGTGACGCGTCATCGACGAGGCTGCCTTGTTTCAGCATGATCACCCGATCACACAGGCGTTCGACCTCCGCCATATTATGCGAGGCGAGCAAAATCGTGCAGTTGCGGTCGCGCCGATGCGTCTCGAGATAGGCGCGCACCCAATCTGCGGTATCAGGATCGAGCGAGGCTGTAGGCTCGTCGAGCAGCAACAATTCAGGATCGTTGATCAGCGCCTTTGCGAGAGCCACGCGCGTTTTCTGTCCCGCCGAGAGACTCCCGCTCGGACGATCGAGAAACTCGACGAGCGCGAGATCCTCGGCGAGCCGCGCGATTTTCCCCGCACTGTCGGTGACACCGTAGAGCTGCGCGAAGACGCGCAGATTTTGCCGCACGGTAAGGCGATGCGGCATGTCCACGTAGGGGCTCTCGAAGTTCATTCGGCCGAGCACACGGTGGCGGTCATGCGCCATGTCGTGGCCGAACACGCGGATCGATCCGCTCGTCGGCTCGATTAGCCCCATGATCATGCCGATCGTTGTCGTCTT
>PLUZ01000512.1:2620-4358 GCA_003162995.1 Methylocapsa sp.
CGTCCTCTGGATGGTAGGCTTGTTGAGGCAGAGATTGCCGCGTTCCAGAGATTTTGGCAGCGTGCCGGCGCTCGCCGGAAAACCACTGTCACGAACGGTAGGATTGTCACGTGAATCGAGAATTTCATGGGCTCGGAAGGCAGAGATTCTGCGCATGGCGCCGCCCGCGTCTGCGTCGCCATGTTTTCACGGCGGAAACCCCGTTCTATGAAAAACTCATCGCACGGCTGCCTAAACTTTAATANNCCCGAATAGCGAACGGCAACTGGCAAAGTCCAATAGAGATAGATTGCATAGGCCACATATAGCGGAATGACGAGGCGGCAGGCCATTAGAATCCACCAAAACACGGCAGCCGCACGCTTGTCCTTCGCCGCAATTTCGGCTTTTAAAGTTTCCTCTTGCGATAGCATCGCCGTATCCTCCTCTCGTGGATATACTGCTGACTTCTGTTCAGCATTTTGGTTCATCTCGTCTCTCCTCGCTCAGTTTCCGACCCCGCCCCTAGCTTACTCAACGTGGCGCCGATCAACTCCATCCGTTCGCGTTCCGTCACGTGATCGGCTTTCATGCCATTTGCACGATGGGGTCGGCAAGTAGGTCAGCGAGAGTCGGCTGGTTTGGATTTGGAGGGGTCTTGAACATAGGCAAAACTCCGCCCTGATGTGAGCGCACTCACGAAGTTGTCAAAGGCAGGAGTCATCAGCCGTCTGGCAATTAAATGGGGAACTCCATCCCCAATCGAAAAATAGACCCGGGGGATGGCCCCGTCAATACTGCAGGCGACTTATTGCCTGATTGCGCGTCCGAAGATGGAGGGACCATATTGGTACATCGCCGGCTAGGAGGGTCTTCAGCACTGTAAGTCATTCCCGACCATGGGCAAAATCGCACCTCGATTTGCGCTGATCCACTTCAGCACATCGGTTGGCTTGCCGAGCAACAGCTTGAGCCATTTCGTTGAATGGATGCTTTCCCTATCGCTTCCTTGCCAGAATTCCCTAACGATGAGCAGCTTCCAGCTAGCGCATCCTGTAGCGGGCAGACGAATTTGGAGGATGTCCACGTGGAAACTGTAAAGCTCACCCGTGAAACTGTGCCGGTCAATTGAACACTCCGCTCCCTTTGCTGCCCATCTCCGCTGATTCAGTGCAGGACCTGGCCTGTCATAATGGCGGCGCGCAGCGTCCCGATCAGCTCCGGTAAATATTGGCGAGATGGCCAGTGTCGTTAATTCTGAGCACACGGGAGTGGCTATGCGAAACGTCCAGCTCGTTCAAGGCACAGGGGTCTTGGCCCAGCCGCCAATAAGCGGAGGGAGGCTGATCCAGGATTTGCAGCAATATCGCCCGGTTCACGCTCTCATGTCCAACGAGAACGACTGTCTCGTCATGATGATGTTCCAAGACAAAGCGGATGGTGTCTGCCGCACGGGCGAACAGGTCCTGCAGGGAGTCGCCTTGGGGAAACCGGACGAGATGCGGCGCAGAATGCCATAGAGCGAAGAGAGAGGGCGAATGGTTTTGGACCTCGTCGAAAGTATGCCATTGCCATGCACCGTAATTGAGATCGATGAGACTCTTGAGCACTCGGGAAGACGCTCTCGTTTCGGCTGCGATCGCTTCACCGGTTACAACGCAGCGCTGCAAGGGGCTGGTATAGATGGCCACAGGGTGCCATTCGCGGCTGATGCGCTCGGCAAGAGCGGCCGCCTGGGCCAATCCTTTCTCGGTGAGAG
>PLUZ01000018.1 GCA_003162995.1 Methylocapsa sp.
TCACCGGACGCAAACGCTACCGTGCCTGGACCATCGGCTGAGCAAACGAGTGGCGTCCCAAGACATGGCCCAATCTCTTTCGGCGTCTCCAACGCGTTCGCAGACCACCGCAACCGGGACTGCGCGGCGCACATTTGGGTTCCGCGCGATCTTTCACCCCCCGCGGCCTGGCCGGATGACGGCGCCGCCGCCAGACCGGCATGCGCCGCGACCCCGAGGCAAACGGACGTTTGGCTTGCTTCCGTGTATATTGGATCGGGTCAATTCGTGTAGGGTGAGACCCACGGAAAATCGCCACCCGCCGAATCTTCGTCGCGCGCGCCAATGCCGCTGCGCGACGGGCGCGCGGGGAATGGCTCGCCATGCAATGGGATCTTTTCGCCGCCGGGGGACGAGCGCCGGCGCCATCGCCGAACCCGGAGCCGCCGTGGAGTGCGGCGGATCCCGCGGCACTCAGCGACGCGGAAATTCTGGCGGCCATCCCAGACGCCGGCATGCCGCTTGTTTTAGCGCTGATCCAGGAAGCCGGGCGGCGCCGGCTCCCGGCGGCGGTTCCAATTCTTGGCCGGCTCTGCCAGCTCTTCGCCGGCTTTGGCATCGAACGCGAAGTTCCGGAACAGGCGGTGGCGCTCGACGCGCTCGCTTCGATCGGCGGGCAGGACGCGCGATTGGCCGTTTCTGAATTGCTGGATCATCACAGAGTTCAAGGACCGACATTGAAAATTGCGGTCCGCGTCGCGGCGGCCCTTCGCTGCCGGTTGTCCGCGGCGACTGTCCTGCCGCTCTTGCGGCACGCCGATCCCGAGGTGAGCGCCATCGCCTGCACTCTGGCTCGCCCTCACGCAGACGTCAACGCGAGCCTGACCGGCTATATGGCCGATCCCGATGCGACTGTGCGAACCGCGTCCGCCTGCGCGCTCGGCCGTTCCGGAAGGCAGGAAACAAGAGCCGCCCTCAAGACGATGCTCCGGCGGGCGCCGACGCCCGCCGCCATCGAAGCGATCGCGGCGATCGCCGATCGCGAATCGATCGTGCNNAAGAGCCCAGACGGAATTGACGGCTATGGCTCACGACGCGCTGGCTTTGATCGATGATCCCTTGGCTATCAAGCTCGCCGGCGCCCTCCCGCCGCGAAGGGATCCAAGCGATCGTGACGGGGACAGGATGACCGATGACGGGTGAACGGCGAACGAACAAGGTCACGCTCGCCATGGCCGACAGCTGTTTTTGAGAATCAGTGTCGCTATGCTGGACGCATTTGCCGCGATCCGAGAACGTTACGTGCGCATCATGCGGAAAGGAGGCGCCATCCCAGAAACGCCGGGATCCTGGCTACGGCATTTTCGCGCTTTTGGGAGGCGGCGCACCCTGCGTCGCCGATTGCGAAACCGCGCCCTTGACTCTCAAAAACGCCAACGCTCGCCGTCACCGGCCGGGTGCGGAAGGCNNACAGGCTGAAAATCTACCTTCGGTCCAAAGAAACCGCGTCATCCAAAATCCCATCGCGGATATCGGGGTCGTGGTTCCCTTCGACAATCCCGGCGGATAAAAGTCAGAATAACGATTCGGTATCTTGCGTAAGGCCGCCGCGCCATTCAGCATAGCGCGATCGATCAACGCTGGCACGATAGCTATGAACAGACCCGACCCCGACTTTTTCTGGCGCTCCTACGAGGCGCTCGGTCTGCTCGAGCGGCGGGTGATGGAGCTGAAGGCCCTCATTGGGGCGGCGACGTCGAAATCGGTTTTTTTCGCGGCTTTGCGCGCGAGCGGAACGTCTGGACCCGGCGGCAAATCCTGGACGGTCCTGAGCCTCAATCCAATTCTCGAAGCGTTGACCAAACAGGGGCTGCTCGATTCGGCTTTCGTCTGCGCTCCGGCGCTCGCGCACAGGCTTTCCCGCCTGGTGGCGGAAAGCGCGGACCGCGCGCATCTCGTCAAGGGTCTCGAACGCGCCCTTCCGGGTTCGCCACGCGAGCAAAAGCCTTCCTATTATTTTGGTTCGCGTATAAGCGATTCCGATCTCTTCCGGCGCCTCCGGCTGGCGATCTACGTCAATGATGCCGTCGAATTCGTCCGCCTCGTGGCAATCTTTCATGGCGAGGACGATGATGATCGCGGCGCGAGCCTTTCCCGCTTCCTTTGTTCGCTGCCCGCCGATGTCCAATGGCTGGAGGGACGCAGCGCGCCGATCCGGGCGGCGTTTGCGGCAAGCATTGTTTCGGGTTTTCTCGACCGCGGGCTCGATCGCGGCGATCTTGCCGATGCATTCGACATTCTTTCGCGCGAGGCGGCGCCCTCCATGGAGGCGGCCTGCCTGCTGATCCGGCGCGCCATCCTGGCAGGGGCGTTCGACGAGGCGGTTTCGCGCGCCAATGCGCTCGCCCCCGAGGAAAACCATATCCTGGCTGCCACGCACGCGTCGATCGCTTTTCTCACCGGCGACACTGCGCGCGCACTAACCGGCTTTCGCGACGCGCTGAAGCAGACCAAAAAGCGCCTGTCCAAACGGCGGATCGTGCTCGATGCGGAATTCGGGCTGCTGCATGTGCTGGCCTTGCTGCAAGCGCATGACGCCACGCTCCACGCGGAGATCCGCACGCTGCTCGATATCGGCATGAGCGACGGCCAGCCTTGCGTGGCGGCCTATGTCGCGATCGAGGGCCTGTTGCATCTGGCGGCCGGGCAGGAGAGTTTCGCGCGGATTTCCGCGGCGAAGATCGCCAAGCTGAATACCGGTCAGCCGCTGGCGAGAGCCCTCATCAGCCTCGCCGAATTCGCCCTCGACCGTGACGCCGCCCGGGGTCGCGAGCCGCGCAATAAGGTAGACCACCAGCGGATCGCACGCCTGCTTCCGATCGCCGGTCTTATTCACGCACAAGTGCTTTTCCAGGCCGGATCGCAGAAAGAGCAATGGCGCGACGCCTGCCTTGCGATGAAAGACTCGAAGATTATCGATTTCACCGAAATCGTCGTGGTCAAACCCCTGTGGGAGCGGGCCTTCGAGACGCTCAACGCTCTGCTTGCCCCGGATGGCCAAAAAAAAGCTGCGGACGCGCCGGGCCAAAGCGGCAAGCGACTCGCATTTTTCGTCGATCCGCACACCAAGGCGATCGAAGCGCTGGAACAGACCGTCAAGAAGAGCGAATGGAGCGCCGGACGCACCGTCGCGCTGAAGCGTCTGCATGAACAGGAGGGGAAACTCGATTATCTCACCGAGCACGACCGCCGCGTTCTGCGCTGCCTACGCCGTCACAATGATTGGTACAACGGAACGACCTATGAATTCGACGCCTACAAAGCCCTGATCGCCTTGATTGGCCATCCGCATGTGTTTGACGCGAGGGAGCGCGGCCGCCAGGTCGAACTCATCGCCTATCCGGCGGAACTCATCGTGAAGGAAACCAAGGCCGGCTATTCCTTCGATCTGTCGCATCGCTCGGACCATCCGGCGGTTTTTATCGAAGCGGAGACGCCGGCGCGCTGGCGGGTGATCGAGAACAATGGGAAGCTGATCACCTTGCAGGAGACGCTTGGCAAGGGCGGTCTGATCATCCCGCATGACGCGAAGGAACAGGTCATCGCTCTTTTGCGCGCCAAAAATCCTTTGGTTCCGGTTCGCTCCGAACTTGCCGATGTCGATGTCGAGACGATGGATGGCATTGCAACGCCCATCGTCCAGCTTGCGCGCGCGGGCGATGGACTGAGGCTTTCCCTGGCCGTGCGGCCTCTGGGAGCGCAAGGGCCCGTCTACTTCGCGGGCCTAGGCGGACACTCGGTGCTCGTCGCCGTGGATGGCCTGCGACAGAGGGTCAACCGTGATCTCGATGCGGAAATATCCGCCGCAAGAGCGTTCATCGACGCCTGTCCAGACCTCGCACCGTGGCGAGTCGGCGACCATGATTGGGAGATCGGCGATCTCGCTCCGGCGCTGGACTTTCTGGTCGAGGCGCGCCTCTTCACGGGCGAGGTCCAGTTCGAATGGCCGGACGGCGAGGGGCTCAAAACCACAAGGCCTGTCGCGCTAAGCAATGTCTCGTTCAAGCTCACCCGGGCGCGGGACTGGTTTGAGATTGCAGGCACACTCAAAGTCGACGAAGATCTCGTGCTCGACATGGAAGAGGTTCTGGCCAAACT
>PLUZ01000508.1 GCA_003162995.1 Methylocapsa sp.
CGAAATTTGTTCGTTCGCCAACAGATCCAGTCAAGAGATGAAGAAAATATGAACGAAAGTCGTGAATATTAGGTGGGGCGCCGTTCCGAGAACACTACTCGCGCCTCGTTATGAGTTGGTTTTGTCCCGGACCGTTTGAAGAAGATCTCGTAGCGTCCTTCGTAATCCGTGGACCTGATCGATAAGATTGAGGATGACACCGATCCCCTCATCGTTGATGCCAAAGTCCTGCTTTAGGTCCTTGATGAGGTGTGCCCGCGCGATGTCAGCGTCGGAAAACTCTTGTCCGGTCGCATCCTCGCGCGGAATCAGCCATTCTTCTTTGATCCATACTTCCAGCGTTTCGATTTCAAGGCGAGTGCGGACCAAGAACTGCTGTCGATCGATCATTCATCCCTCCATCCCGGAACGCGGATCTTCTGCTTTTCCGGCGGCCCAATTCGTTACGAACGCCTCAAGCTCCGGATCGATCTTGTCCGGGAGCACGACATTTATGTTGACATACTGGTCGCCCCGGCTTCCGTCCGGTCGCACGACGCCCTTGCCCTTGAGACGAAGGACGCGGCCTGTGTTGACGCCCTTCGGCACCCTCATGCTGACCACGCCCGTCGTCGAGGGCACCCTCACGTCAGCGCCGAGAATGGCCTCGGAGAGGCTGACCGGCAAGGCGAGATGAATGTCATCTCCTTCCCGCGTGAAAAAGCGGTGTGGCTTGACGTCGATCTCGACCAGTGCGTCCCCTGGTTTTCCGCCGCCGAGCCCCGGCTCGCCTTTGCCTCGCAGGTGCAGGATTTGACCGTCGCGCGTGCCGGCGGGGACTATGACGTCAAGGGCGGAGCCGTCGGGTAGCTTCACGCGGCTCGTCGCGCCGTTCACTGCGGCGAGAAACTCGACCGGCAGCTTGTATTGGACATCCCTGCCGTCTGCGTGAACACGGGTCCGGGCACCGCGGAACAGGTTCGACAGGATTTCGTCGGAGTCCATCATGTCGGCGTAGCCTGAATCGGTCGCATAAGGATGATACTCCGCGCCCGCTCCCGCGTAGTCGCGATAGAACTGGTACTGCGGCCGCTCTGCGCCAGAAGCATCGATTTCGCCGCGATCGAACCTGGCCCGCTTCTCGGGGTCGCTCAGGAGATCATAGGCGGACGCGACCTTCTTGAATTCCTCCTCGGCCTCCGCACTGCCGGGGTTGAGGTCAGGATGGAGCTTCTTGGCGAGTCGGCGATACGCCTTCTGAATATCCTCGGCTGAGTCGCTTCGTTGAACGCTCAGGATCTCATATGGGTCTTTGTCCACCGCTTCCTCTCAAAGGTGTTGGAGGCGCCGGGTTCGTGCCTAGGATCGGGTTACGGCTTGTTCCGACCCCTTTGGTCAATGTCCCATGATCGCGCTTGAAGTCCAATATCTTTCAAGACAATTTTGGCGCGCGGCCCAGCTCTCTGAATTTGCGACCTTCGAGGCCCCTTGAGGCATTTGGCTCGCTTTGCTCGGTATTAGGTCGCAGCCGCGATCGGAAACATTTGCATTCCTGGGTCTCAAGCTCACCCGCGGAATCGACCGCCGATGCTTTGGTCAATTGGAGCATGAATATACGGCGCCACATTCGAGGTCGCCAAGCGTCATTCAGCGCGTCCTGCATGCAAGGGTGTCCGTGCTCGACGGAGAACCGCGTGACGGCAGTCTAAAGCTGATCGCATGACCTCTAGATTTCTTCCACTCCCGTCGGAAACTAGTCAGGTATCAAGCCAGGGGATATCTGAGTTGGCTGTCGCGTCGCCCAGAGGATTTTGTCGTGGACATGGCGATCGATGATCGGGCAGGCTGCGAAGAGGCATCGCAAGTCATCGGCGACCACGTGCATTCTTAGAAGCAGCGGCGTATAAATTAGGAGGGTCAGGGTCGCGAAGGCCGAGATCCGAACCTTGGCGCACCGCGGTCGTTCAGACGCATGCGCATTGCCGCCGCAGTTTGGAACAGATACTGAATGACCGATAATTTCTGGTGCTTTTACGTCGTATCTGGAGCGGCATTCAAAGGAACGACAGCCAATGAAAGCTGCGCGTGAACGTAAAGAAGTGAGGGCACTGTCACGGTACTTCGAACTTGCGGTCCCGCTGGCGGTTCATTAGCCAAGGGAATGAAGAAAATCAGCTATCGCGGCTACCGCTTTCCGCCAGAGATCATCCAACAGGCGATCTGGCTCTGCCGGCCGCATGGTCTATCTTTGGCGCGCCATGGATGCCGAGGGCGAAGTGCTTGATGTGCTGGTCCAGAGCAAGGGGAACAAGCGTATCGCGCTGAAACTCATGCGCAAGATGTTGAAGAAGTATGGCTTTGTCCCAGACAAGCTGGTCACAGACGATCCGAGGTCTTATGCTGCCGCTGCCAGTGATCTTGGAATGGCAAGACGACATGAGCGTGGTCGATGGCGTAACAATCGAGCAGAGAATTCGCATCAACCAACCCGACGACGAGAATACAAGATGCAGGGTTTCAAGGGTCCAGGGTCAGCCCAAAGATTTCTCTCAACTCACGCAGCCACCTACAACACGTTCAACGTCCAACGTCATCTCATTTCTGCAAGAACGCACCGAGCCTTTCGCGCGTCGGCTATGAACATATGGCGTGAGGTAGTCGCGACCGTTTGAAAATATTCCGGACGCAGAATTCTCGTGTTCTTTTTTCAACGATGTGACAATGCCCGTGCGAGTGCTACGGCGTTTCCAAGATGGAGTTCGATCGACTGCTCGGCGATCGAGCAATTCGCAAAGCCCGCTCCGACAAAATGTGAAGCATCTGCACTTGGCTGATAAGGTGGATCATCATCGGGACAGCAGACCCCGTTTCATTGGCCGGCGCGGAAAGGCGGAGCTGGGGTTCCGGACCAATACGAGATCGAGCCCGTTGACCGGGAAGCGCACCTCTTTGTACCCGGCGCGTTGCCGGTTAGGGAAATTGCTGCCACGCTACCGGTCGACCGCTTCGAGACCGACTCGTGCCGCGACAGTTTCGGACCGCAGAGCATAGATCTTCGAGCGATGCGAAAGCTGTGGTCGCGTAAATTGAGGCCTTGGCGGTCAGGCTTCTTGTCGTTAACGTTTCAATGCCCGCCGGATCGCCTGCTGAACGGTCACGAGCGGAAACCGCTAACCGTTGTCGCTGATTTGTGCCACTATCGATGCCCACCAGTCAGACCGAGAGAAAGCAAGTCTGCGATGCCGTGACTATCCCCACCTACACGACGCACTGACACGCCGATGATCGAATCCCTTTTGCTCACCGCCGCACGCGCCTGCACCTTCGAACAGCAGCGGTTGCTGACGAATGCGAGCAGCTTTTTCTCCAGGGCGCGGTCGATGCGTGCCAGGATTTTCACTCTTCTGAGTCTTGTTGCTTTAGCGATCGGATCGGTTTCACCCACGCTGGCGCAGAGCTTGACCGGCCAACGGTTCGTGCTTCCGACAAAACGCGATTGGACAGGCGATTTTTCCGCGATGTTGAAGCGAAGGACGCTTCGCATTCTCGTCCCCTACAGCAAGACGCTCTTTTTCGTGGATCGCGGCCGTCAGATGGGCGTCGTTGCGGAGTTCGGCCGTGCGCTCGAGGACTGGATCAATGCGCGATACAAATTCAAGACGCTCCGCTTCGGTGTCACCTTCCTTCCCACCGCCCGCGATCGCCTGTTACAGGCTTTGAACGAGGGCAAAGGCGATGTGGTCGCAGCCAATTTGACAATCACTTCGGAGCGTTTAGCCGTCATCGACTTCGTCGATCCATGGCTAAAGAACGTCAAGGAGATTGTCGTCACCGGTCCCGCCTCGCCCAAGTTCGCCTCGATCGAGGACCTCAGCGGACGCGAGATTCGGGTGCGCCGTTCCAGCAGCTATGCGGACCATCTCGCGAGGCTGAGCGACACGTTCGTGGCCAGAGGCCTGAAGCCGATTGACATCATGCCGATCGACGAGAATCTCGAGGACGAAGACCTGATTGAGATGGTGAGCGCAGGCCTGCTTCCTTATGCCGTTGTCGATGGTCACAAGGCCACGATATGGTCACGGATCTTTCCCAACGCGATCCCACGCGGCGATCTCGTCGTCAGCGAAGGTGGGGACATCGCTTGGGCGATTCGAAAGAACAGCCCGGAGTTGAAGTCTGAGCTCAACGCATTCATCAACGAGCATCGCGCCGCCACCAGCTTCGGCGCCACGATCCGGCGGCGCTATTTTGTGGACAAGCGGATTGTGAAGAATGCTCTTGACGAGCACGAGGCCAGAAAGTTTGTCGCCGTCATAGACCTCTTCCGCCGTTACGGCGCTCAGTACAACTTCGATTATCTGATGATCGCCGCTCAGGCCTACCAGGAATCTCAGCTCGGCCAGTCGCGGCGCGGCGCCGCGGGGGCGGTCGGCCTCATGCAGATCGAGTCGTCGACCGCGGCTGCTAAACCGATCGGGATCACAGGGGTCGACCGTGACCCAGACCGCAATGTTCACGCCGGATGCGCCTATCTCCGCTATCTTGCCGATACTTATGTCTCAGATCCCGCGATCGATCCGTTGAACCGGACGTTGATGAGCTTTGCCGCCTACAATGCCGGCCCCGGCAGCCTGCGCAAGTTTCGCGCTGCTGCGCGGCAGGCGGGTCTCGATCCGAACGTTTGGTTCAACAATGTCGAGCTGGGCGCAGCTAAAGTCGCGGGGCTCACACCCGTCCAGTATGTCAGCAACATCTACATGTATTATATATCCTACCAGCTCTCCGTCGATCGTCTCGAAGCGGACAGGAAAGCTCACGAGGGGATGGACGCTATGAAATGATGATGATTTGGTTTCCGTGTCACGACCCGAAGTCTCGGCTCGGCAGATCCATCCTGGAGGACGAAGCTCACGGCTTCCGCGAGGTGTTTTCCACAATTGCGAACGAATCCACACTTTAGCGTCTGGCACCCGCGCATGCCGATGACCGCACCGATGCGAGCGAAGAAATAGGCCATGAAACCAATGATGGGACGGTCACTTAAGCAGGTAGCGTTGTAGACGACTTCGTCGTGGGCGAAAAAATCGGCCCAGGTGACGAGGCCGTTTTCAACCAGGCTCTAAAAGCCAATCCGCCCTTGCATGACTCCACGAAAGGCTACCGACTCATAAGGACCGATTAACGATAATGGCGGCGGTGGTACCGATGATAGTAGCCATGGTGCTGACGGCCTGACTGGATGAGACGGTGCCACCTTCGACATGCACCTTCGAGGCTCTTCGCCAGAAAAAGAGCGCCCGCCCTGAGCGTCGCGCACAAGCTTCCTCGTCAACAAATTCATTTCCTTATATGGCTCATCACCCCAATCAGCAATCCGGCGGAAAATGCGGCGAGTACCGACAGAAAGGGATAGACCGTGTTTGTCGTAGCCGAAGCCTGCTCGGGCACGAGTTCGGAAATCGACGCGGTCAATTTTGTGATGTCGTCACGCAGTGCCGCCAAATCCGCGGCAGAAACTTGCGAAGCTTTCTCGGTAGGCTTGGTATCAGGCATGTTGTTCTCCTGAA
>PLUZ01000349.1 GCA_003162995.1 Methylocapsa sp.
CCGAGATCGACCTCGGCAATACCGATATCATTTCGCCCGTCGATGGAACGGTGGTCGCGCGCAATGTCGAAATAGGCCAGACGCTCGCGGCGGGCTCGGAGGAGCGGCTCTTCCTTGTCGCACCCGATCTAACCATCATGAGGGTCGACGCCGAGGTTGGAGAGAGGGACATCGACGAGACGAAGCTCGACGACAAGGTTACGTTCACGGTCGAATCCTTACCGAACCGTTCCTTCGCCGGAAAGGTGACCCAAATCCAGCAATCGCCGCAGACGTCTGAGCACGCCGCGCCCTACGATATCGTCATCGTCGCGCCCAATCCGGATCTTTTCTTCGCGCCCGGCATGACGGCGACTATCGAGATTGTGGCCGCCAGGCGCGACGACGTCCTCCGCGCGCCGGACCAAGCGTTGCGCTATTCGCCCGGAGGTCGAGCGGTCCCAAGCGGCGGCGGTCCAAAAACGCTGCCGGACGGCTCCTTGCGGCTTTGGGTCCTGCGCGACGGAAAACCAATGCCGATCTTGGTCCAGCCGGGTCTCGACGATGGCGTCTACACGGAAATCGTCAAAGGCGATCTTCAGCCGGGCGACGAAGCGATCGTCGGTGAAACCGGCTAGCGTCGTGCGGAGTGCGGGCGGAGTAGGCGGACACAATGAGGGGTCTGTCACATTGCGAAATAGAGCACGTAACAAATCTCCAGGCACATCTGGCCGGCGTTGAAATTCACGCCATTGCCGCCGCTTTACTGGTTCATGATCGCGGTTTTCCTGTTGACTTACACAACCCCGACGCATTTGGTGGAATCCTGGTTCGTCCACCGTTGGAGCATGCGAACCAATTTCGACTTACCCTTGGCCTTCGTCTATAGTGGCGCTCCTTTTGGAGCTTGTTCGTGAAACTACCTCCCTCGAAACTTGGCGTGGCCGTTCTGCTCGCAGCCCTCGCCCTTACGCTCGCCTCCTGCGGGCGGCGGGGACCGCTCGAACCGCCGCCCGACGCCGCCGCCTTGAACACGCCGCCGGTCACCGGAACACCAGGGACTGAAGAAAAGCCCGCGAACCCTGGCGATCTGTCCGGGCAAAATGCGGCGAGTTCCGGCAGCACGGCGGCGCCGGCTCAGGCCGGAGCGAAGCAAACCCAGCCGCGCGCGCCAAAACCATTCGTGCTCGATCCCCTGCTTTGATCTTTCATGCATCACTTCACGATAAAAAACGGCGTCATGCATGCCGAGGATGTCGATCTCGCCGAACTCGCGGCGGCGGTTGGCACGCCCTTTTATTGCTATTCGACGGCAACGCTTTCCCGCCATTACGAAGTGTTCGATGCAGCTTTTGCCGGCCTGCCGCATCTGATTTGCTATTCGGTGAAAGCCAATTCCAACCAGGCTGTTCTGAAAACCTTGGCTGGGCTCGGCGCGGGCATGGATGTCGTCTCCGGAGGCGAACTCCGCCGCGCGCTGGCGGCGGGCGTCCAGCCCGCAAAAATCACCTTTTCGGGGGTCGGCAAAACGCAGGCGGAAATGGCTTTCGCGCTCGCCCACGACATTTTTTGTTTCAATGTTGAATCGGAACCGGAGCTTGCCCTCCTCTCCGTGCTCGCAAGAAGCCAAGACCGGGTCGCCCGCATTGCGCTCAGGGTCAATCCGGATGTCGATGCGAAAACCCATGCCAAAATCGCAACCGGTAAGGCGGAGAACAAATTCGGCATCCCGATTGGCGGCGCCCGTGACGTCTATGCGCAAGCCGCAGGTCTGCCTGGGATTAAAGTCACCGGAGTTGATATCCACATCGGCTCGCAGATTATCGACCTCGCCCCCTTCGACGCCGCCTTTGGGTTGGTCGCCGATTTTGTCAGCTTGCTGCGCGCCGACGGCCACGCCATCGATCATATCGATCTCGGCGGCGGTCTCGGTATTCCATACGCGCTTTGGGAGGATCCGGAGAGCTATCACCCGGAGCGCTACGCGGAGGTTGTCAAGGCAAGGCTTGCACCGCTCAATTGCCAGTTGATCTTCGAGCCGGGAAGGCTGATCGCGGGCAACGCCGGCATTCTCGTGACAAGCGTCCTCTTTGTGAAGCGGGGCGAGGCCAAAACCTTCGTCATTGTGGATGCGGCCATGAACGATCTGGTGCGCCCGACGCTTTACGACGCGCATCACGAAGTCGTTGCCATCCGCCCTGCTAGGGCCGCGCCTGAAATGATAGCCGATGTCGTTGGCCCGGTCTGCGAAACCGGCGATTATCTTGCGCTTTCACGAAAAATGGCCGAGCCATCGCCTGGCGATCTTCTGGCGATCATGTCCGCCGGCGCCTATGGGGCGGTGCAGGCCGGGACGTATAATTCGCGGCTTCTGGTTCCGGAGGTTCTCGTGAATGGCAGCCAATACGCGCTAGTGCGCCCGCGCGGAACTTACGAGGAATTGATCGGCCTCGACAAAATTCCGGCCTGGTTAAGCTAGAAATTGCGCCCGCGCATCTGGCGCTTCCCTGTGATCGTGCTAGCCTTTCGCAAGGGCGGAACTCAGATGGCCACGCTTAAAGCATGATCTTCTGAATAGTTGCAGACTGTTTTGAGAAGATCATGCGACAAAACCTGTGTGAAGAGACCGCAAGCGCTTCCCCTTGAAGCGATTATGGTCTGGGAGATTGTTTTGCTGAAACTGGGACGCTGGAAATCGATGCGCCCTGATGACTCGCCGAGCGGCGAGGCAATCGCGAATCCTCGTCTCGAGCGGCTCGCCGCGCGGGCGCGCGCGATTATCCTCTTCGAGCGGGCTTGGCGCATTGTGCTGCCACCGCTCGTCGTGGCCGGCATTTTCGTCTGCGTTTCCTGGACCGGACTATGGATCGACGCGCCGCACTGGGCGCGCGGCCTCGGCGTTCTCGCGCTGGCACTCGGCCTCGTCATCGCCTTGCTGCCGCTCCACACATTTCGTATTCCCTCGCGCAAGGAGGCGCTCGCGCGGATCGACCGCGTATCCGGCGTTGCATCGCATCCCGCGGCGGTGATCGACGACCAACTCGGCAATGGGGAGACGGATCCGGCAACCCGGGCCTTATGGAGCCTGCATCGCCGCCGCGCGAAACAAGCGGTGGCTTTGCTGCGTACCGGCGGGCCATCGCCACGCATGGTCGATCTTGACCGTTATGCCTTGCGGGCCATCGTCCTGGTCGCGCTGATTGCGACAGCTTTTGTCGCCGGCCCTGAAAAATATGCGCGCGTCGCGGCGGCTTTCGACTGGCGCTTCGACGCCCTGCAAGGCAAGGGCTACAGGGTGGACGCCTGGATCGATCCTCCCGCCTATACCGGAAAACCCCCGCTTGTGCTGAACCTCGGCGGGAACAAGAGCTTCACCGGTTCCGAAAACCCACAGCGCATTGAAGCGCCAAGCGGTTCGATCGTCGTCATTCATGCCCCAGCCGGCAATCTTGACTTTGACGTCAAAGGCGCGCTCGTTCCGGCAGCAAAGGACAAAACCGCTCCCGTTCAAGCTAGCTCGACCACATCCAGCTCAGCCGCCGCCAAACCGTCCAACGGAACGGCGGACGACAAGGGGGAAATCCGGCTGGTCTTGCGCGGCGACGCAACTCTGAGCCTTGGCCGCTCCGGCACGCCGCTCGGCGCGTTCGACATTCATGCCATTTTAGACCAGCCGCCATCGATCGCGCTAACCGCCGCGCCGAAGTTCAATGCGCGCGGATCGCTGACGCTGAAATATAGTGTCGCCGACGATTACGGCGTCACCAACGCCGAAGCAAATTTCGCCAAACCGGTGCTGCCAGGCGGGCACCCCGCGCATCGGTCGCTCGTCGATCCCCCCCGAATGGCGCTTCAGCTGCCGCCCGCGCCGGACCTCGCCGGAGAGGCCGAGACAACCGCCGATCTTTCCGAACACCCATGGGCGGGCGCACGTGTCGAGATGACGCTGACCGCACGCGATGAAGGCGGTAATGAAGGCAAAAGCGATCCGGTCGAAATCACGCTGCCGCAAAAGCCTTTCGTCAAGCCTCTTGCGCGCGCGCTTGCCGAACAACGCCGCAATCTGGTTCTTGCGCCAAACGATAAGGTGCAGGTGGCAAACGCGCTCGACGCCTTAATGATCGCACCGGAAATTTTCGGCACGGGCGCCAGCGTTTACCTCGGGTTGCGTGTGGCATTCGACCGGCTCAATGCGGCGCATAGCGACAGCGATCTCGTCGACGTCGCCGATTATCTCTGGCAAATGGCGCTGCGCATCGAGAATGGCGATCTCTCCGATGCGGAACGGGATCTTCGCGCCGCCGAACAACAATTGCGTGATGCCTTGCAGCGCAACGCGCCCGATGATGAAATCCGCAAGCTCGGCGAAAATCTGCGCGCCGCGATGGATAAGTTTTTACAAGAGCTCGCCGCGCGGCAGAATGATGAGGACCGCCGGAATAATTCCGCGGCGCTCGATGGCAGGAGCAGGTCGATTAGTCCCAAGGACCTGCAAGGCATGCTCGACAAGATGCAGGACATGTTGCGTTCAGGGGACAGCGCCAGCGCACGGAAATTGCTGGAGCAACTGCAAGACATCCTTGAAAATCTGCGCGTCGCCCGGCCGCGCAAGGCCGATCCTAGAGCACAAGAAATGAGCCGCGCGCTCGACGAACTCGGCCATATGGCTGAGGAGCAGCAGGATCTCCGCGACGAAACCTATAAAAACGGTCAAGGAGAACGGCACCGGCAACGTGAGGAACGCGGCCAATTGGGCCTCCCTGGTGAACCAACCCTGAACGATTTCTTTGGTCAGGGTGGCGTAGATGGGGTTGGCGGCGAAGGTGACAAGAAAGACGGCGGACAAGGCGCCAGCCCCAAGACCGGCAAGATGCCTCGGGCCGGGCAAAACAACGATCCTGGTCTGAGCAAGCGCCAACAAGCCCTCCGCAAGAGGCTTGAGGCTCTGCAAAAGCGCTTGGACGAAGCAGGAGCCGGGGCCAACAACCTCGATGGCGCGCAAGGTGCGATGCACGACGCAGAGAATGCGCTCGGTCAAGGCCCGGCTGGTTCCCGCGATGCGGTGGACGCGCAGGGCCGCGCCGTGGAGGCTTTACGCGAAGGCGCGCAAAAGCTCGCCGAAGCCATGCGCGGTCAAGCCGAAGGCAATGGTTCGGGCATGGAGGGAGAGGCAGAAGAGGGTCAAGGCTCGCAAGGCCAGTTTGGCGACACCGGGAACACCGACCCGCTCGGGCGCCCGGCCGGAAGCGAACGGTCCTTCAATCCGAGTGCGCGTTTCGACCCGATGGGCGTTCCCGCGGCCGAGCGCGCAAGGCGGGTGCTTGAGGAACTCCGCCGCAGGCTCGGCGAACCCATGCGGCCGCGCGAGGAAATGGACTATCTGGAACGTCTTCTGCGCCGCTATTGATGGGGTGCCTAGAGCATATTCCGAAAAAGTTGCTCGACTTTTTCGATTAGAACATGCTCCAACTCTTTGAATCTGAGCGGTTCCTTTTCGATCAGATGAGTCCATCTGTAGGGCAAGCGCTCTGGCACGCTTAACGCGAGCCATGTTTTGTTGCCGAGGATCGCACCAAAATGCATTTCGCAAGTAATCTTATTGTTGCAATCGGCATTGGCGCGGTCACGATCGTGCTTTTGCTGGGGCTGATCAACATGCTGCGGGGAGGCAGCCCGAATAGGTCGCAAAAGCTGATGCGCTGGCGGATCGGCCTCCAGTTCGCCGTTATAGTGATTATCATGGGTGTCTTGTGGTTTCGCAGCTAAGCATGGTCCCAAAAAGTCGCAGGCTTTTTGGAAAATGTCATGCGAGAAAACGAAGTGATAGAGACCGTGAGCACTTCCGCTTGAAGCGATCGTGGTTTTTTGGGAATTGATGTGGAGCGCCATGGTTGTCTTAAACAGAATTTACACGCGGACAGGAGACGATGGCACGACCGCGCTCGGTACCGGCGAGCGCCGTGCCAAGAACGATCTTAGGATCGAAGCCTATGGCACGATCGATGAGGCCAACTCGGCAATTGGGCTTGCCCGCGTCACGACCGCAATAGATCCAGATTGTGTCAGGATCGACGCAATGTTGCTCATCGTTCAGAATGATCTGTTCGACCTCGGCGCCGATCTTTGCGTGCCGCTGAACGCCAGCGCCGATTCGGAATCGCTGCGCATCGTCCAATCGCAAGTGGATCGTCTGGAGCGCAAGATCGACGAACTCAACGCGGAACTCGCGCCCTTGCGTTCTTTTGTGCTTCCGGGCGGCTCACCGGCGGCGGCGGCCCTGCACCTCGCCCGCACGATAACGCGGCGGGCCGAACGGCTGCTCGTCGCCTTGGCCTGTACGCAGGGCGAGGTCGTCGGCGGCCCGGCACTCAAATATGTCAACCGGCTGTCGGATTTTCTATTTGTCGCGGCGCGCTATGCAAATCACAAGGGCAAAGCCGATATTTTATGGGTGCCCGGCCAGAATCGCTGACAGGGCCAACGCGCGCCGGAGCGAATTCGTGAGCATCCGGCAGTGGTGGTCACATACAACTGGGCTACCCTTTTTCTTCGGCAAAAGAGACGCATAATATTCGAGCGTGTCACCAATTTTGAGATCATGGCCACGCAGGAGCGTCACGACGATGAGCCCGGCGGTGCGAGGTGTTGCCAACGGCAAAAACTGTGGCGAAAATCGCCCGAACCAATCTTCCCATCTTGTTTGCGCGTGGTGAATAAACCGCGCCGCGATCATTCCCGTTTTCCTTGGCTGCCGGAAACAGCCGGAACGCTCTAAGCTATTTCTGGTGGAAAGCAGCCAACACGTCATCAACTGTGAAATATGGCCTCCTATCATTCGTATGCCCCGAATGATAAACTTCGTAAGTTCATGATGGTCTCAGCTACGGAGGGATGATTTCTCTTGGGCCGAAGGCCGCTTGCGTTGACTTGTCAAAAGCTCGCCTGTACCTAACCGCACCGAGCGCGACTGCCTTTCTGGTAAGAGTTTTTCCCATGAAAATTCTCGTCCCCGTGAAACGGGTCGTCGATTACAATGTCAAGATCAGGGTCAAACCTGACGGGTCCGGCGTCGATCTCGCCAATGTCAAAATGTCGATGAACCCTTTCGACGAAATCGCCGTCGAGGAAGCGCTGCGCCTGAAGGAGAAGGGCGCAGCCAGTGAAGTGATTGTCGTGTCGATCGGGCCAGCGCAGGCCGGCGAGACGATCAGGAGCGCCCTCGCGATGGGCGCCGATCGCGGCATTCTCATCAAGGCGGAGCAGCCGGTCGAACCGCTCGCCGTCGCCAAACTTTTGAAAGCCGTCGCTATCGCCGAAAAGCCTTCGCTGATTATCCTTGGCAAGCAGGCGATCGACGATGATTGCAACCAGACCGGGCAAATGCTTGCGGCGCTTTTGGGCTGGGGACAAGGCACTTTTGCCTCGAAAGTGGTGGTTGGTGACGGCGAGGTGGATGTCACCCGCGAGGTCGACGGCGGCTTGCAAACCGTCAGTCTCAAACTCCCGGCCGTCGTCACAACCGATTTGCGCCTCAACGAACCGCGATACTCCAGTCTGCCAAACATCATGAAAGCCAAGAAGAAAGTGATCGAAGAGAAGACGCCCGCCGATTTCGGTGTCGATATCGCGCCACGGCTCAAGATTCTGAGCACTGTCGCGCCGCCCACGCGCAAGGGGGGAATCAAACTCGCCTCCGCCGCCGAACTGATCGCAAAACTCAAAGACGAAGCCGGGGTAATCTAATGGCGGTCTTGCTTCTTGCCGAGATTTCGAACGGCACGCTGAATGAGGCGACAGCCAAAGCCTTGACCGCGGCAAAGACGCTGAATGAACCCGTCCATATCCTAGTCGCCGGCGATGGGGTGGAAGCCGCGGGCCGGGCCGCTGCCAGCCTTGACGGCACCGAAAAAGTGCTGCTGGCGGACGCTCCAATCTATGCGCATCACCTGGCCGAACCACTGGCCGCGCTTCTTGTCCAATTGGCGGGCAATTATTCGGCGATTCTGGCCGCCGCGACCTCAACCGGGAAGAATGTCATGCCGAGAGTGGCGGCCCTCCTCGACGTGATGCAAATTTCGGAGATTATCAAGGTCAAGGCACCCGATATTTTCGAACGTCCAATCTATGCCGGAAACGCGATAGTTACGGTGCAATCAACCGATTCCAAGAAAGTCATTACGGTGCGAACGGCCGCGTTTCAACCGGCCGGCGAAGGGACACAAGCTCCGGTCGAAAGGATCGGCGCCGCCGCCGCGCCCGAGGTTTCGCGGTTCAAGGATGAGACGCTCGTCAAATCCGAGCGCCCAGAACTCGGCGCGGCCAGGATCATCATATCCGGCGGCCGCGGCATGCAGAGCGCGGACAATTTCAAGACCCTTATCGAGCCCATTGCGGACAAGCTAGGCGCGGCGATGGGTGCGTCGCGCGCCGCGGTCGATGCCGGCTACGCGCCAAACGATTGGCAAGTCGGCCAGACGGGCAAGGTTGTCGCGCCCGATCTCTACATCGCTGTCGGCATCTCCGGCGCCATCCAGCACCTTGCCGGAATGAAGGACTCCAAGATTATCGTCGCCATCAACAAGGATGATGAGGCGCCGATTTTCCAAATCGCGGATTACGGTCTCGTGGGCGATCTCTTCGCAATCCTGCCGGCACTGAACGAGGAGCTTGCCAAGCTCGGCCGTTAGCGCATCATCGAAAAGC
Organism: Methylocapsa sp.; assembly: GCA_003162995.1. Lineage (GTDB taxonomy): Bacteria > Pseudomonadota > Alphaproteobacteria > Rhizobiales > Beijerinckiaceae > Methylocapsa. The sequence continues at coordinate 8,683 of PLUZ01000349.1, forward strand.
AAAGCCACTCCGGGTTTGGGACTTATGCGCGTTCTTGACATGAACCAGCATCCTCAGCGGTGGCCAAAGCCATGGGGAGCGGCCGATTTGGATCGCACGCCGTGATTTTGTTCGCGCAGCACGATCCTTTTTGTGCAAGGGGTCTTCCGCATTGTCCCATTCGGGCTCTGGAGCTTGTTCAGTTCAGTAGATATGTTTGTGTCTATGGTCTAAAAGTCGGGCCGGTTCGCACGAACGCCTAGACTCGTGTGATGTCAATCCGGCTAGACTCTTCCTGCTTGACTTCCATTGTGGACGAATGAAATGGACATAAATAAAATGGGCGTGATCGGGGCCGGCCAAATGGGCACGGGAATAGCCCAGGTCTGCGCGCTGGCCGGCATCGAAGTCGCTCTCAATGATATTTCGGAAGCGCGCATCAATGCCGGTTTGGCCACCATCGCCGGCAATCTCGCGCGCCAGGTTGAACGGAAACAGATCGAGCCATCGGCACGCGACGCCGCTTCGAACCGGATAACGCCCGCGCTCGACTTCGACGCCTTTAGCGATAGCGACCTCGTCATCGAAGCAGCCTCCGAGAACGAGGAGGTCAAACGAAAGATTTTTTCCAAGCTGTGCCCATCGCTCAAGCCAACGGCGATTTTGGCGACGAATACTTCGTCGATTTCGATCACAAGGCTTGCCTCGGTCACCGACCGGCCGGAAAAGTTCATCGGCATTCATTTCATGAATCCGGTGCCGCGCATGCAGCTTGTCGAATTGATTCGCGGCATCGTGACCGAGAACACAACCTTCGATACTGCCAAGACGCTGATTGCCCGGCTCGGCAAGACGTTCACCGTATCCGAGGATTTCCCTGCCTTCATCGTCAATCGCATTCTGCTGCCAATGATCAACGAAGCGGTCTATACGCTCTACGAGGGCGTGGGATCGGTCGAATCGATCGACACCGCGATGCGGCTAGGCGCCAATCATCCCATGGGACCTTTGCAGCTTGCCGATTTCATAGGCCTCGACACCGTCCTGTCCGTCATGCAAGTCCTGCATGATGGCTTGGCCGATCCCAAATATCGTCCCTGTCCGTTGCTCGTGAAATATGTCGAAGCGGGTTGGCTAGGGCGCAAAACTCAGCGCGGATTTTACGATTATCGCAGCGGCACGCCCATCCCGACACGATAAATCCTGCCGCGCAGGCCATCGTTTCCAGCCATCTTCACACGGCTGTCATTGCGCCTGTAGAATATAAATGTAACAGTTTGAAGGGACTAGCGTTCGATTCGCAGTCGATATATGAGTTTCGAGGTGAATCTAGTATGAGGCTGCGGCGTTGCCGTTCGCTGGCAACGCGTTAGGCGAGGTACCTGACGTGACGGTTCATTCCCAACCCAGGGTCTCACCCGAGGCGTGTCCGGCGCTCGTGCTCAATGCCGACTTCCGGCCGTTGAGCTACTACCCCCTCTCGCTCTGGTCATGGCAGGATTCGATCAAGGCGGTGTTTCTCGACAGGGTGAATATCGTTTCCAATTACGACAAGACGGTCCGAAGTCCGAGCTTCGAGATCCGCCTCCCCTCGGTGGTTTCCCTCAAAAGCTATGTCAGACCGTCCCGCCATCCCGCCTTCACCCGTTTCAATGTCTTCCTCCGCGACCGTTTCAGCTGCCAATATTGCGGTTCCCGCGAGGATCTGACCTTCGATCATGTCATCCCTCGCTCGAAGGGAGGCACCACGACCTGGAAAAATGTGGTCGCCGCCTGTTCCACCTGCAATCTGCGCAAGGGCGATTTACTCCCCGGCCAAGCCCGCATGTGGCCGGAGCGGGCGCCATACCAGCCGAGCGTCAACGATCTGCACCAGAACGGCCGCCAGTTTCCACCGAACTATCTGCACGAAAGCTGGATGGATTATCTCTATTGGGATTCCGTGCTGGAGCCTTAATCCACGCCTATGCTCCCGCGTCAGTCTTTTAGCCTAGCTCGGCGGCGAGCCTCCGCATGAAAGTGATCCCCGCCTCGATCTGCGCGATCTCTATGTATTCATCTGGCTGATGCGCCTGGTCGATCGAGCCGGGACCGCAGACGACCGTTGGCACATGGGCCAATTGGAACTGACCTGCCTCGGAGGCGAAAGGCACGCTAATTGTCCGGTTCGATTGCGCCAGTTTCAGCGCCAAAGTCTCGGCGGTTGAGCCGCTTTCTGGCGTGAGGCCTGGCACCTCCACCTCGGTCACCGTTTCGATAAAAGCATCCTTAGCGTAGCGCGTAAGCTTTGGAGTCACGACACGGGCGGCGTAATCCTCCAGGTGCCGGAGCGCCAGATTTTGCGCAACACCTGGGAGCGCCCGAAACTCCCAATGGAACGCGCAAAGCTTGGCCATGATGTTCCGCGCGGTTCCACCATGAATCGTCCCGACATGAAGGGTGGATGCCGGAGGATCGAAGCGGCCGGATGGATCGCCTTCTGCCGCGAGCTCTTCGGCAAAGCGATAAAGCCCAGTGACGAGATCGCAAGCCGCCTCGACAGCATTGGCGCCCAGACTTGGTTTCGAGGAGTGTGCCGCATGGCCATGCACGATGGTGGTGTAGGTCGCGACGCTTTTGTGCGCATCCGCGACCTGCATCAAAGTCGGCTCGCCGACAAGCACGGCACCGGGGCGTGGCAGACCGGCGCCAAACCGCGCGATTGTGTCGAGCGGTCCGCGGCAGGTGGTTTCCTCATCATAGCTCAAAAGAATATGGACCGGACGCGACAGGCGAGCATTCTGAAATTCCGGAATCATTGAAAGACAGATTGCGTCGAAACCCTTCATGTCGCAGGTGCCGCGGCCATAAACGCGGCTGGCCTCCCGGCGCAGCTTGAACGGATCGCTTGTCCAGGTCTGGCCCTCCACAGGGACGACATCGGTATGCCCTGAGAGGACGACGCCGCCATCACGGTCTGGGCCGATGGTGGCGAAAAGCGCGGCTTTGTCGGCCGTGGAATTGGGGATTTTCACATAGGCAACGCCGAGGGATTTTAAATAATCCTCGACAAAAGCGACAAGGCCGAGATTGGATTTCGAACTTTCCGTATCGAAGCCGATCAGACGCTCAAGCATGTCGAGTGTTGCATTAAGCCTTGCTTCCGATGCATTGCTCGCTAAGGCCATGAACGGCGGATTTACCAATCCTTAACGGCCAGGTCACGCGCGTAAATGCGGCGGCGGATCAGTTGAGAACCCGCCGCGCATAGGGAGAATCAAGCGAGAAGACGGGAATCTCCGCGTCGAAAGCATCGCCCTTCTCGTTCACCATGCGATAGGTCCCGGTCATAATGCCGGAAGGCGTCGTCATGTTGGTTCCCGACGTATAGCGAAAGGTTTCGCCGGGCCGCAAAACCGGCTGTTCGCCGACGACACCCGCGCCCTTCACTTCCTCGAGCTTGCCATTGCCATCGGTGATCTTCCAATGGCGAGCGGTGAGCCGCACGGTCATATCGCCTCTGTTGGCGATTTCGACGGTGTATGCCCACCAGAACGAGGCCTCGTCGGCATCGGACCGCTCGGGCACGAATTCGGGAAGAACTGTGATCTCTATGTCGTGAGTTACGGTGCTGTACATGGGCGTGATCTACGAAAACGGACGCGAGAATGGTCTGACCAGAGCACCTTAGCACAGCCTTATGCACAAGGAAAAGCGCCGAGTCGATGCTGCGTCGCAACAAGAATGTTCAGCCCGTAGCAAGAGCTGCCAGGGCCGCATCGAGCCTCTCCGCGGGAAACGGAACGACGAAAGGGCCCTCCGTCCAGATTAGCAGCATGCGCAAAGTTTTGTTTGGCCAGAGCTGCGCCAGAACGGCACGATAGAGGGCCATTTGCGTGACATATGCGGCCGGCGTCTCATCGAGCCCGCAAGGCCTGCCGGTCTTGTAGTCGGCCACCAGTATTTCATTCGCGTCTTCACCAATCCGGTCTATCTGTCCGGCCACATCGATCATTTGTTGCCCAACCGCTACTCGGCCCGCGACCGAAACCTCGGCGCTCGAAGCTGGCCCGAACAAACCGGCAAGTTCCGGCAGGTCAATCACATTCAACGCCGCCTCAGTGAGATTTAGGCATGTGGTTTCGTCGAGGCCCGCGGCCCTCGCGGAGAGGAAAGCCAGTGCCACGCCGCGCCGGTGCGGGGCTGCGACGCCCGGCAGATATTGCAACAGTAGATGCATCAAACGGCCCCGGCGCAAACCTTCACGTCTTGCCTGCGCCAATCCTGGGCCGTTGAGTGGGCCGGACAAATCCTCGAAGGCGCTCGAAGGCTTGACCGGCGGCATCGCATTTGCCTCGAAGCGGGTGGCGCGGCCAAGCCAATCCGGCAAGACCACCGGCGCGGCGCCGGCCTGTCCCTCTGGCGAAGCGGCGGCAGCCACGCCGCTACCTTCCGATGCAAGGCGCAGGATTTTTTCCTCGCCGTTCCAAAACGCCGGCACCGGCTCCATTCCCGATTCATTGGCGAGAGCGGCCTCGATCATCTCGGCCCAGCAGCCGGGATCAGGCCCTTTCGCGCCGTGAAACCCACAGATGTAGAGGCGCTCTTCGGCGCGTGTCAAAGCCACATAAAGAAGCCGCCGGTATTCCTCCATCGCAGCTTCGCGTGACCCTTTGCGCGCGGCCTCTATCATCGCGCAATCGAGTTTTTTCGCCGGCGACCAGGCGATGGTCTCCTCGCCGGGCACGTTCGTGGCAAACTTAAAAATTTTTGGATCATGGTGCGGCGAGGGCACGCCGCAAATATCCGGAAGAAACACGATTTTCGCTTCGAGCCCCTTGGCCGCGTGGACGGTCATCACCCGCACCGCATCCTCGCCCGTCTCCATGTCGCGCTTGATCGAATACTCGATCCCAGAAAGATCGTTGAGAAAACCCGCGAGGGAAGGTGCGGCGCCGCCTTCATGCGTCATGGCGAGGCTCAAGAATTCGTCGAGCACGTCGCCTGCTTCCGGGCCGAGCCGCGCTTCCATGGCGCGGCGTCCGCCATCCGCGCCGAGAAGACTGGCATAGAAAGCGAAAGGACCGCCGCCTGTCCGCGCCCGCCAGAGCGCGAGCTTGGTTGCAGCCTCTGCATGCCTTGTGTCCGGGGAGGCTTGCAGCGCGTCGAAAAGACTTGCGGCCCGGCCCGGCGCGAGCGCCATGAGATCGTCATCGTCGAACCCGATGAGCGGCGATTTCAGCACGCAGGCGAGCGCGAGATCGTCTTGCGGAAGCAGGCTCGCGCGCCCGGCCGCGATGAGATCCAGGACGGCGATATGATGTGTGAGTTCAAGCCGGTCGGCGCCAGCTGTCTGGATGCTGCTCTTTTTCAGGGCACGGATCATCGCCTCGAAAAATGCGCTCCGCGTACGAACAAGGATCAGAATATCACCGGGCCGCGCCGGCCGCGGCCGCAAGGTGCGGCTGTCATGCACCAATTCGTCGGAGCGAGGATCGATGAGCTGCGCGATCTTTTGGGCAACCCGCTCGGCAATAAGATTGGCCGGGTCCTGAGGATCGAGAAGGTCGAGCGGCAGCATCCAGTCGCTAGGGCTCTCGTTGGCCTGCGCCTCGGCGGGCGGCCAGAGCTCAACGAAACCAGGCAATTGATGCTTCAAGGCTTGGTGCGGCTTCCATACGTCTTCTGCCGAAACAAGTCCGGTCTTGTGATCGCCATGCTCGAATACCTTGTCGATCGCGGCAAGCACGCCAGACGCGGAGCGGAACGAAAAACTGAGCCGAACATGCGCGAAGGCTTGGGCCCCGGCCAAGAACCGGGTCTCGATTTTCCGCCGCATTCTGTCGAACATTTGCGGCGCGGCGCCCTGGAAGGAAAAGATCGATTGCTTTTCGTCCCCCACCGCAAAGAAGGTGCGCGGACCGTGGCTTTGCCCGTGCCCGGCCGAGAACTCAGCGGTGAGCTCTTCGAGAATTTTCCACTGGGCCTCGCTCGTATCCTGCGCCTCGTCGACCAACACATGGTCGATCCCGGAATCGAGCTTATAGAGCACCCAACGCGCTGTGGTGCGCTCAAGCAAGGCTAGGGTCTTGTCGATGAGATCGTCGAAATCAAGGATACCCCGCACCGCTTTTTCCGCTTTATAGCGCTCGCAAATCGCGCTCGCGACCTCGATCAGCGCAGCTGTGCGATCGAGTGTNNGGATGCGCTTTTGCTAACGCCTTATTGACAAGACTCTTGCGAGGCTCGCCTTCGGCTGTGAAGAAAATGGCTAGATAAGAAGCGAGACAATCTCCGAGACTCCCGCCAGAGGCGCTTGCTTGATAGGCCGCAAGGACTTGCCGGAACTGCCTTGCACGGTCTTGGTCGGTCTTCGTGCCATCGTCGAGAATCGTAGCGACATCATTCCAGCGCCCGGGCGCGATGCCATCCTCAACCATCTCCCGCTCGATCAGCACAACATCGCGGCCCTTGGCCAGACCGAGAGTACGGCGTAAAACCTCCGCCGGATCGCGTAGCCCGCGCGCGCAAAAAATCGCGGCGTGCCGCATCGCCTCTTTGATGAGATCTTCAAAGCCGTCCGGCCCGCATTCATCGGTGATGCGTTGCACGGCGGCGCCGAGCGAGCCCTTGTGCGAATTCGCCTCGGCAAGAACCGTGCGCCGGGCGCGCGTCAAGAGTTCCTCTTGATGCGCTTCGTCCATGACTTCGAAACGCGATGGAACATTGGCCTCGAACGGAAACAAATGCAGTAGCCGTTCGCAAAAGGCGTGGATGGTCTGGATTTTCAGCCCGCCCGGCGTCTCGAGCGTCCGCGCGAAGAGCTTGCGTGCCGCGATCAATCCCCGGCTGTCCGGCGCAGCCGCTCCCGCCGCGACAATCTCGCCGATCAATTCGTCATCGGCCAGCTGCGTCCAGCGGGCGAGCTTATCGAAGACACCCGAAGCCATATTCGCGGCCGCTGCCTTGGTGAAGGTCAGGCAAAGAATTTTCGAGGGCGCGACGCCTTGCAGGAGAAGCCGGACGACCCGGCTCGCGAGCACATAAGTCTTGCCCGATCCGGCATTGGCGGAAACCCAGACGGACTGGTTTGGGTTCGAGGCGTTGTGCTGCTTGCCGAGCGTCTCTGGGGGAATAGCGAAGCTTGCCATTACGCGCCGTCCGCTTCAGTTTCGCCGCCACGGGACCATTCCTTGACGCGGGCAAGATGGTCATAGGCATTGTAGCGCTTCGCAAATTTTGGGAACGGACGCGGCGGATAGGCCGTCGCGGGATCGCGATACTGATTGAGCAAATCGATAAAGCCGCGATAATGGTCCTCAGTGACGTCCATGAAGCTTTTTTTCATGGGATTGGCTTTGACCTTGGTAAAATCGACGGGCTTTGCCTCGCCGCCGAGCGGTCCCCCAAGCTTTAAAAAGAGGCCTTCGACGGTTTCAATCTTTTGTCCAAGATCGAAGGCGCCCCGGACGCACATCGCCGCTTCCAAGGTCAGCTGGGGCGCGAAGCCTACGAAAATTTCGCCATTTCCGGGCGGCGTTCCCGTCTTGTAATCGACGAGCGTTACGGTTCCGCCGGTGTTCAACTCGATACGGTCCGCCCGCGCCGTCAGCACGAAGGCTGAACCATCGGCAAGATCAATATCGAGCTTGCCTTCGGCCTCGGTTTTGATCGTTTTGATGTTACTACGGCGCCTTGCCTCGAAGCCAAGATAGAAATCAATTGTCCGTTCCAGCCGCGGCCAGGTGAGCGCGGCGAAATCGGCGTCCGCCAATTGCCGGCCAAGCCCTTCGCGCAGAAAGCCGTGAAGTTTTTCGCGCGCATCCAACGGCAGAGATCCAGCGGGATATTCATCGACAAAGCGCTCCAGCGCCGCATGGACCGCGCTGCCGAACTCCCCCAAGCCCGAGGGCCCCCCGAGTGGATCGAGTTCCTTCAAACCCAAGATTTTCTCGGCATAAAGGGCGTAGGGGTCGCGCCGCAGCGTCTCGATATAAGTGACGCTGAGGCGTTTTGGGCGCAGCGCGACCGGCGGCCTCGGGAGTGGTCTTTCGATTGGCGGCGCGGCTGAGTCCGGGCGGTCAATTTTGCCCGCGAGATGCAGATAATAGTTTCCGCGTTCCTGGCATGCCTCCCACTCCTTACGACCAAGCGCCGCCATCCGCTGAAGGAAGCGCGACGCGACCGTGGGAGCACCGCCGCGCTTCCGGGCGCGGCTCAAAATCACTTTGCCCTTGCCCATGGCTTGCGCGAAATCATGCGCCGTCTGGCCAATTTTGCGCTCCGGCGGCGTCAGTCCCAAGGCGGCGCGCATGGGCCGGTTGAGAAAAGCGTCGGTGCGCGCTTGCGGCGGCCATACGGTTTCGTCGAGGCCGCCAAGCAGAAGAACGTCGGCGTCGATGAGGCGCGCTTCGAGAAGCCCGAGGATTTGGAGCCGGGGATGCGCCCTCTTGCCTCCGCGCAAGATGATTTCGCCCGCCACCGCCGCGAAAAAAAGCCCGTAGGACTCGACGTCGAAAATCATGCTATCCGAGTGGTTTTGTGCCAGCTTATCAAAGAGAGTATCGAGCGCTTCGCGATCCTCGCCACCCTCTTCGGTGCTTGCGATTGCTTCGATGGTTTGCCGGTGCGCCGCAACCCAACGGTCCAAGGAGACTTCTCCACGCACATTCAGAAGCGGCGCGAATTGGGCGCCGAGGCGAACCAAAAGATCGTGCAGATCGTCCCAATCTTTTTCGGAAATCCGCTGCTTGCTCGGATGCGCGAAACGGCCACTCGCTTCCTCACGTGCTTGCGCGAGTAGAGCGGCGGGGTCGCCAGCAATGCTTTCGGCAAGACTGCCAGCGGCGCAGCGGGAGCGCAAGAGCGCAAGTTCGAGGAGCGCGGCACGCCGGGCAATGTCCGCCTGAGGGAGCCCGAGCCGCAACAGCGGATGCGTCAACAGCGCGGCAAGGTCCGGCGCCGCCATCTGGCTTGCGGTGCAAGCGATGGCGAGCCGCGCCAGAACCCCGATTGGGCTCGCACTCAAGGGCTCCCCGGCGGAATCGTCGGCAATGACGCCCCAGCGGAGCAAGTCCGCGCCTACCCGGCGCGCGAGGTTGCGATCCGGAGTGACGAGTGCCACCGTGCTACTAGGAGTCTCCAGCACTTCCCGGATGGCTATGGCAAGCGCCAGCGCCTCATCGCGTTCATCGCGGGCCTCGATCAAACTGACGCCCTGCAGCGCTGCCTCAAGTGCGTTGGCCTCCATGCTTCCACGAAAGGCGATCCATTCGCCGGTCGACTCCGCCGGACGCAAAGCCTCCGATACGAATTTGCCGCGCTGGGCGAGGTTTGGCGCAACCTCGCCAAGGCTCACAACATCTTCGCGGCGCACTTCGAGAACGCGGAGGAGGCGGCGAAGGGCTGCTTGCGGATGCGAGAACGAGGCCTCGCACTCCTGTTCGGGACCACCCGCGATCAGCGCCCAGGAGACGGCGTCGAGGTCCTGATCAAGGCCCGGCAGAACGACCGCGCCCCTTGGCGCTCGCGCAATGGCCGCAAGCAGCCGCGCGGTGGCTCTATTCGTTCCCGTNNCGCGGTGGCTCTATTCGTTCCAGTGGAGCCGATTGCGATCACCGGCCCGGTCATGGCGCCATCGCGCAAGCGGCGGCTTTGCGCTTCGATGAGCGCAACCTGGCGCCGCGCTCTATCCACGAGGCCGCGTTTAGCCAGAATCTCCGGCCATTGCGCGATCGCGATATTCAGAAAATCGAGCGTGATCCGCCAATAGAGATCGAACTCCGGCAAAACGAGAGGATCGAGCCTTTCCCAAGCCACATCCTCGATGATCAACTCATCGATGAGGCTGGCAAGTTCGCCTGACAAATGCCAGGCATCGGCGGGGGTCGTCGCGACAAGAAAAGATTCGCGCGTGTCGAACTCATGTTTGCCTTGCGGGCCGACCGACACGATCGCATGGCTTAAGGCCCGTGCCCATTCGAGGATAAGTCCGGCAAGCTGCATCCGCCGCTCGATCTCGCTCGCCGCCTGAGGGAGCCCAGGCTCACAGCTGGCACCAAGACCTTCTTCATCGAAGAGGAGGCTCGTCTCGGTCTCCTCCAGCGCGCCAAGCGGCAAAATGCGCGGCAAAACGATCGAGGGGCGATTGATCGCGCGGGCCAGCTCACTAATGAGCGCGCGGGCGGCGCGGCGTGTCGGCACATAGATCGTGGTGCCCGCTATTTCGAGCGGCCCGGGATTTTTTGTAAATCCTTCGACGACGCGGCCTTCGAGGAGCGAGGTCACAAAAGTTTTCAGAAAAGGCGCGCCGGGCGCGATGAAAAAAACGTTCGCTGCCTGCATGAAACTTCCGGCAAGAGCTTTGGGGCTTTTGGAGAGAATCAATATTGTCGTCACTACGGCCCGCGCATCCTACACGGCCAGGCGCGCTTATCCATAAGGGGGCGCCGTGCGGTGGCCGAAACTGCTTCGCCCCTGTGCTGGAATGTCAGCTACCCGAAGTCACTGTCGAGACTGGTCGCGGAATGTCGGGACTGGTCGTCCATTGCCGCTCCATGATACTCCGGCTCGCTACACGTCGCGCCGGTTCTCGCCATCAGCTAGCATTGCGGTTTACACCTATACACATCGTATTAGGGTATGTTGGTCCTCACATTAATGCTGGAGCAGATAGTATGGCTAGTGAATATGATTTTGATTTGACACCAGATCCTGAAGAAGATGAGGAGTACATCCAGTACGACATTGCTACTTACCCATCAGATTTCACGTTGAAGGGGATTCAAGAACTTTGGAATAACGGTGACCTTGTAATACCTGAATTTCAGAGGGAGTTTGTCTGGAGCATAAAGCAATCGTCCTTGCTAATAGAGTCCTTTCTCATGGGACTGCCTGTCCCTCCTGTGTTCTTCTACATAGATGAGGAAAACAAGAGTATGGTAATAGATGGGCAGCAAAGAATCATGAGTATTGTTTTTTTCTTTGAAGGATATTTTGGCCTCGAATCGGTTCAGGGAAAGCGGCAAGTGTTTCGTCTGAACGGCCTCTCATCAAAAAGCCCATCCATATCACAATCTTAGGTTTGTTGATTTAAGCGATTCTGATCAGAGAAAACTTCGTGGGTGCGTTCTTCGTGCAATAAATATTAAGCAACTTGCGCCAAGAACGGATAATTCTAGCGTTTATCACATTTTTGAGCGCCTAAATACAGGCGGGACAGCTCTCAAGCCTCAGGAAATTAGGAACTGTGTTTACCGTGGGGCGATTGTTTCAAGGCTCAGAGTCGGTCCGAAAAG
>PLUZ01000016.1 GCA_003162995.1 Methylocapsa sp.
TAGTAGAAACATAGGGTTTCTTTCTGGTACTATTGAGCATGGATTCCACGGTCCGAAGCGCTCGCGCGGCTATGTCGATCGCTGGTCTGTTCTGATCAAGAATGACTTTAATCCATTCACCGATTTGAAGCACAATACCTATGGCCTTGTCGAACTCGCCGGTAATAAGCCGAAACTTCGCCACGACATCGACTCTTATTTCCGCTCGCGGCGCGAAGACAGCAATATGGCGGATTGAACCTGCACGCTTCCCTTGCAAGTTGCCATAGCCGCCTCGGGGCGGTTTTTTATTGAGGAAAAATCATGGCTCAATCCAATTACGCCGTATGCGTCGCCTTCGTGCGCAAGCAGGAAGGCGGCAACACGGATACGCCAGGGGACCGCGGCGGCCGGACTGGCCGCGGCGGGATCACCCATACGACTTATGACGCCTATCGCGCCAGCAAGGGCCTCCCTCTGCAAGACGTCTTCAAGATTTCCGACGCCGAGATCGCGGAAATCTATGCGACGAATTACTGGAACCCAATCTATGGCGATCGGCTCCCGGCCGGGCAGGATTTGGCCCTGTTCGACTATTCGATCAATTCCGGCCCGGCGAAGGCCAATGAAGCCCGGATGCTCGCTGGCAACGGCGATGTGCCAACCTTGATTCATAAGATTTGCGCCTCGCGCCTTTCCTTCATGCATTCGCTCGGCTCTTGGGGTCAGTTTGGCGCGATATGGGGGAGGCGCGTCGCTCAGTGCGAAGCGCTCGCCCTGCACATGGCTGGGTCGCTGACGCCGGCAACTGCCGATGCGGCGGCTCAAGCCAAGGACGTCCAAAAGAAGAATGCCGCGCGAGTTGTCACTGGCGGCGTCATTGCGGCCGGCGCAGCAAGCCATTTTGCCAATGCTGGTCATTGGGCACTTATCGCGATCCTCGGCATCGTTGGAGTTGGTGCTGCCATCGCAATATTCAACGCCTGGCGACAAGGGCAGCGTGCTGATGCTCTGACGTCGGCCGTTCAGCAAATGCAGGCCACGCAAGCCGCCGCCGCCGCCGCGTGCGCCGCCGTCGTGAAACAAGTCTCCGATAAAGAAGCGGCAATCGCGGCCGAACAAGCGGTTCTCGCTGCCACCAAGACGGCGATCGACAAGGCTCTCTCTGGCTCGCCGCTTCCGGTCTCCCCTTCCGCGCCTCCAGTACCCCCACCTGCGCCGGCTGCCCTAGCAACGCCGGTCATTCCATCGCCAGCCGCGCCCGTTGTGGCGGCGCCCATTCCAGTAACCAAATAGTCGAGGAAATACTATGACCGTTCCGATTCTGCTTATCCTGATTATTGGCGTTGTAATATTCTTCGCCGCCCAGCAGCTCGCCAAGTTTCGCGCAACTCTCGGAATTCCAGCCGCCGTGCAATCGGAAGCGACCACGCTTTTACAAAAGATTTGGCTGCTTACCCTAGGGCTCAAGACCCCGTTCTTGAACACGCTTGCGCTAGTCTGGTCTTTCATTCTCGCCGAAGGCGAGAGCCTTCGCGGCTTCGCTTGGGAACAGTTTGTTTCCCATGAGCACGCCGTTTGGATCGCGATCGGCCTTTGGGGAGCGAGCTTGTGGGCCCACTTCACCGGGATCAACACAGCCGCCGCGACGCCGCCCGTTATCGCCCCATTGCCCTCGGCAATCCCGTCGACGAAAGCCTAATCTATGTGGGTTCTTCTTGGCGTGGCTGTCTTGGCTATTGCTGCAATAGTCATTCACACGGTAGCCACGCACATTGCCGCAGCACTTATATGGGAAGAGACAAATGATCGCGATCCTCGGATTGATCCTCCCAGCGCTGGGTAATTTCCTGACGCCGTTATTCAGCTTCCTAACCGCGAAGCAGAATGTCACACTAGCCGGCGCACAGACCGCCATGACAGCTGACGCGGCGATTAATCAGGCCGTTCTCAATGCGCAGATCCAGGCTGATTAAATCAAGGTAGCAAACAATAACTGGATCGGACCTAAAATAATTGCGGGCACGGCTGGCGAGCTTTCTGCACTCTACTATGGCTCGATCGTGCTTGATTCGATGTTTCATTTCGGGTGGGATATCGCCAAGCTCCCATCGCCTTGGGATCAATATGCGTGGATCATACTGAGCAGCTTCATTATCGTTTCTCCTGTCGCTCCGGTCCTTTCCGCAACATCCGCATGGCTTGGGAGACTATAATGGAAAAATCGAATATTCCTGCTCCTGTTCTTGATAGCATCCGCGGATTGCATGCCGCATACTTGCTTACTAGGGGAAGAGCGTTATCGATAATGCCGATCATGGAGACCGCCACTTGTGACGGTGGCGGCGATTGGGCTACGGCACAGCTGCGAATCGTAGAGGACTACGACACAGTAGAAGTCTCGATAAATTTCAAGAATCGTTCAGATGCACTATAGCGGCGCCGAACAATTATTGATTGCCATATCGCTTCTCGCAACGGGTATATGGGTCGAAAGCAATGACGACGAACCGCAAATAATACGCGCGGTTATTTTGGGCTGCGCGTTCGTCGTGATTGGATGGCTTGTCCTTACACTCATTGATAGATTTGGTATGCTACCATGATCGAGGTCTTGACCCTAATTTGCAGTCAACGGTAAGGCACTCTCATTTTTAAACAGAGCGCGATGATTGATAAATTGTCGTATTAATTGCAGGGACATCATGGCAGTCGAATCGGATCAAGGATTTTGGACTGTAGTCATCGCGATTTGCGGGGCAATTGTTGGCGCTATTGGCACTACGCTTGGTCAACTATTTAGAAGCCGCGCCTCGATGGCGGCGCTTGTTGATGCGCGAATCCGAATGTTGATCGACGGCTATGAACGACGGATTGCCGATCTTCAAGATGAAATCCGGCGATTGGAAGGAAAGGTAGACGCTCTCACAAGCGCGCTTGAAGAAGAGCGCACGCGGAGCGTTCTTGGCCCCTAGGTGTTTAGTCCCGGCGTTTGATGGATTGGATCAAATTTGAATCGCTCTGGCTCATTTGTCCATGCTTTCACGATGAATTCGTAAGGGATAAGGCCTTTGAGTGTCTTGAAGCGCTTGCTATAATTATATGCGTTAATGAAATCGGCGAGATGAGTTTCGAGCTGCTCATGCCGATCGTAATGGTAGCGTT
>PLUZ01000130.1 GCA_003162995.1 Methylocapsa sp.
TGCATTTGTCAACAAGACCTAGCGGTCAGCAAGGGCCAAACAGAGCGTGGATCACGACAGAAATGTACAGGCCGATGTCAATCCCAAGGGCCACACAACAATTTTTAGGCAACCAGGTCAGCATGTGCCTGTTATACACTGCGAGAACGAACCGAGAAAGCCCACTTTTGTTCGGGAGACTGTAATGCTCGACCTTAATCGCCGGAGCCTCCTTGTCGGCGGCGGGCTGAGCCTGATCGCAGCGCCAGCCATTGTCCGCGCCGCATCCCTCATGCCGGTCCGCGCCTATGAGCTGCCGCCGCACGTCTATGGCGTCGAGATTGCCGGACCACTTGTGCTGAATCATTGGGCCGGTCTCTATCACCTAGAACGACAATGGGGCGAGCCGGATGCCAGCTTGCGGCGCCGGGTGCTGGCGGAGATCGCGCGGGAACCGGAACCGAGATCGATCTGGACATGGGGACCACCAGTTCAAGGGTTGACTTAAAAGTCAACAATACCGAGAGCGTGACTGGTGACGGCGGGATTTTTGCTGAAGCATGACTGGTGACGGGCTGATTTTTTGGTTGGGTTGAAGGCGGGCACGCGTTCTGCCGCGCAGCCAAGCCTCAGAAAAAAATAGGCTAGGCCGGCTACGCCCAAGCTCGGCATGACAGACAGGCGAGCCAGAGCCAGGTAGGCCGCCGCGCCGCCCCCCAACTGTATCCACTTATTAGTAATAAGTTAGTCCTACACTGCAAGCTGTTGATTGTGCGTTCGGGTCTCTTTCGCGACAAGATCGCTGAAGGCCGATCCTGGAGGCGCACTCGCTGGACCCGGTTCAGTAGAACCACTGAATTGACTTGCCGTCGGTTGCTGCACGAACGGGTTTCCCGGATTGGCCATCGGCAACTGACCGCCAAAGGAATGCGCGCCGAGGAGCTTCAAGATTTCCTCGTCAGGCAGGGCCTTCGCGAATTTCTTGCACAGAGCGCCGTTGAATAGAACTTCCGCCTCTGCGGTGATCTGCGCTTGAAAATCCGCCGGGGCTCTCCGCAAGAAGCTTTCCGGCGCTGGCGTGAAAGTGAGGTGCTGCCATTGTTTGTCGTCCGCACCTCGACCACAAGATATGAGAAGGTCGTGATCGAAAAGATTCCAGCCACCGCGAATCAGGTTTTGAATGGTTTGGTACTTCTCGACGTTAGTTATGAGAGCGGTCAGTTTGTACCCGGCGTTTGCAAGGATGGTGCCTTTATCATCCGTTTCATAGCGGAGCACGATGGTGCCGATGCGCGGTTTTACGTCGCCGAAGACGCTCGCGCATTGCGCGGCGAGTGTCTTGTTCTCTGGAGCGCGAAACCAGACTTTTGGCTCGACGCCAAACCGGGAGAACTCGTCTGATCGGCGGAAGCGCGGGACAGGTTTGTCGTCGGGATCGGCGCTCATGATTGCGCCTCCTTGCCTTGCCACCATTTTTCGGCGCTCTCGATAGGGATCAAGCGGCGACCGCCACGCACGACAGAATCCAACTCAGATTTTTCAGGATCGTCGAGTGCGAAAAGCTTGTAGACGGTTGGCCTGCTGACGCGAAAGGCTTCGCAAAATTCCAAAATCGTATAAGCCCGGCGGGGCACGAGCCTTGTCTTATTTATTTTACGCTTGTGGACCGGTTTGCGCCGGGCAGTTTTGCAGTTCGTCATTTTCGACCCACCAAAACGCGCCAAAAGACGCGCAAAAGCGCGCGCCTTTTTTCGAAGCAACGATTTTATGAAGGGAGGGTCTCTTCCGGTAGCATCCCGCTGACGGCTCAGCTAGGCGCTCTTTGGGACCTTTAAATTAACCTGGCAGTCAAAAAGAGATTTATGAAAAAAACCGGCGACGGTGGCAAAGAAAACCCGTCTAGCCGGGCCAACTAAACTATGCCGATGTCTTGCTTTGTCAACAAAAAAGCGCTCCATTCTTCCATCACGACGCGGCGGCGCTCTAAGGCTGTTCGCCGCCGGTAGCTTCTCTCGACGGGGTTGCCGATAAGGTGCGCGAGCGCTCCTTCCGCGATCTCCCTTGGCACCCCTGCTTCGTCGCCTGCCCAATCACGAAAAGTGCTGCGCCAGCCGTGCAATGTCGCGCCGGGCGGCATGAGGTCACGAAGTGGTTGGCCGCTGATCGGCTTGCGCCAGCTCCGGCCTGGAAAGACATATTCACTTTGCGTCCTAAATTTTGTGATCTCTTCTAAGATTTTCAGGGCTTCGCGGGAGAGCGGAATGATATGGGCCACGCCGGTTTTCTTTTGGCGCTCAGGCGGGAGTGTCCAGGTCGCGGCGGCAATATCGATTTCATCCCAGCGCATCCCGAGGATTTCCGAAAGCCTCGATGCACATAATATAAGAAGAGTGAGTGCTTGCGCGGCCGGAGCCGGATTGAGCCGGACTTTTTGGAAAAAGTCCGGCGCGGCTTCATAGTTCATAGCAGGATGGTGGCATCCTTGGATGCATGGGGACATGGCAGGGGAGTCATCCTCGGTTCCCTCCTGCGGATTGGCGTCTTCGAGTGTCGCTGTGAGGTACTCGGCGTCGTTGTCGAGATATTCCGCCACATCAAAGGGCGCATAAGTCGTTTTCATTAAGGCGTCCGTGCGCGGACACGGTGCGTAATTCAAAATTTATTATAGTGCCGGGCGGCTCCTCTTGAGAAATTTCGCGCTGCCTCCGGCGGGTGAATGCGCCGCCCTCGTCGTTGCGCCGTCATCCCGCGCGATCGCCCTACATCCCGCCCATCGGCCTGAGCTCCATGATTTCGATGGAGGCTTGCGGGATTTGGAAATGCGGGTGGCCTTCGAATGCCTTCGCGGCCGCTTCGTGCGACTCGGCCTGGACGATGGAGGTCAAGACGATGTCGTTGCGCGCGTCGGCGACGCCGGCGGCGGTGACGCGCTTGGTTTTTCCGGCCACCTCCGTGCTAAGAATCATCGCGGCGCGTTCCTTCATCCACGCGTCCCATTCGCCTTTCAGCTTGTCTTCGGCGGCTTTCTTTTCCGTCGGGTCGGTCTCCGCCCAGCCGCCCATCACCGCGACCGGGATGAGGAACAGGACGAGAAACTTCTTTTGCTCGTTGGCCATGGGAGATCCTTCTGTGTGTTGGCGGAGAACGTTTGAGAGCGCGTTCGATTGACGCCGTAATGAAAGCGCCCTTCAGGCTCCGTCGGCCCCTTTAAACGATGGATTGGGCGAAATGAGAGCAAAGCCAAGGCAGGCGTGGCGTTCGCCCGCCGTGCCATGCTGAAGCCTCCCCGAGCCTGGTGGTCCCGGCCATACGGCGACTGTCCCGTCACGCGAAATAAGAAAGCGGGGTCTGACGCCCCCTGCCGTCAAGGAACAGGGCACAAGCGCGCCCTCGCCGCGCGGATAGCTGTCACCGGCGACTGACCTCTTGATCCGGCACGCTTGAAGCCCCCATCTAGCTTTGCGCGGCGATCAAGCGGATCCATGGCGCTCCGGGTCTGGTGTCACATTTGCGTGCAGACGCGACACATACCAGCACAGCGCCGCCACCGGGATTCCGATCAGTGAGCTCAGCACGAAAAATATCGTGAATCCAGTTTTCGCGATCACGAAGCCAGAGGCGCCGGCGAGGATGCTTCCGGGAAATGCGCATAGCGAGGTGAGAAGCGCGTATTGGCTGGCGGCAAGTTCCGTCGCGGTGAGCATCGACATGTAGTTGATCAGCACGACCTGCGCGAAAGCGTAGGCGAACCCTTCTATGCTGACCGCAACGGCGAAGATCCAAAAATGGCCGCCGCCACTTTCGGAGAGCCAGGCGAGGCTGAGATGGGAAGCCGATCCCGCGATCGTGCCGAGCAGCAGGCTCGGCATCATGCCGATCCTGCGAATGATGTAGGCGCTGAAAAACGTGGCGCCGAGCGCGACCCAGAATCCAAATAGCTTCGTGACCGTCGCTATCTCGGTATCGGAATAATCCAGGCTCTTGAACAAGGGCAGCGACATGGCGCTCGAAAGGTAGCCCGGCATTCGAAAGCCGGCGACCATGAGGAGGATTGGAAGGGCCAAAGGCCCGAGCCGGCCGACCATCTCCTTGATCGGCGCGATCACTGTCGCGGCGAAACCCCGATGCTTATGAGGCGCGGTGAAATCGGACTCGGGCTCGGGCGCGACGAAAGCGGAAATCGCTCCGACCGTCATCAGCGCCGCCATGCCGAGATAGGCGAAGCGCCACCCATATCTATCGGCGAGCAGCAGTGCGCCGGCGCCGGCAGCGAGCGTCCCGACGCGGTATCCCATCTCCGAAATCGCCGTCATGACAGATTGCTTCGCAACCGGAACTGACGTGATGCGCCAGCCGTCGATCGTAATGTCCTGCGTCGCCCCGGCGACGCCGAGGGCGACGGAGAACGCCGCGGTGTAGGCGATCCAATGAGCCGGATCGCCGAAGGCGACCCCGGCGAGCGCCAGCATGACGGCCAGCTGCGAAACGACGATCCAGCCGCGGCGGCGCCCAAGAAGGGCGCCGAAAATCGGCGCGTCGTATCTATCGAGGAACGGCGCCCAGACGAATTTGAATTTATAAGCGATGGTGAACTCGCTCATCAGCCCGATCGTCTCAATCGGAACCTTCGCCTCCGACAGCCAGGCGGATTGCGTCGAATAGACAAGCAGATAAGGAATGCCCGCGCTGAAGCCGAGCCCTAGCATCGCCGCGTAACGTCGGTCGGCCAACAAATGGGAGAGGAGGGAGTTTTTTTCTGGATCCTTCTGCATTTCCAACTCTATTCCCTCTCTTGGAAAATCTTTCCAATCAACTGCCTTTTTGACGGCACTCATTCTTCCACAAAGGGCACTTGCGAGCTGAGCGTTTATCGTGAGACGGCTGGATGACTTAAATAAGACGAAGGACGATAAGCCGGACCGCCTTCAATTGCAGACGTGCTGTTTTAGTGCCGGGAACTGTGAGCAAAAATTCTGCAGGGATACTACTATAGCGTTGGCCTTCCCACCATCACGACTGAGGCATTTGGCCGACGTTTATGTCCGGTTTTGAGAAACGAACCTTCTTGGTTGAGCGACCGACATGGGCGCATCGACCGCGCTGCGACGCGGTCGATAGCCATCCGTCAGTCTCGGGAAATTACGGTTATTCTGGATACTTATTCATCTTCATCATCCCAGTGTTCGACCCGCGCTCGGGCGGACAACTCGGTGGTGAGGTGAGCTAAGGTGTCACGCCATAGGCCTTGTATAAAACCCGAATTGCAACCCAATTGGCGTAGCTCGGCGGCTCTGACTTCCATCAACTGCCAAATCTCTCGGGATAGTGCTTCGACCTGTTCATCCCTATCGAATGCCATGGCAATTCTCCTCTGATGGATGGCGAGGCTTTGTGAATATGGGGCGAACCAGGCTTGATTTCGGCTCGCCCCATATTGTAGATCACGGAATTCCTTATAGTCCGACAAAAAGAATTGAGCGATCGCTGCCCTATGCCGCGGCAAAGCTCGGACAGTTCCGCGTTGACCATATCTATCGTGAGTCACTCGACATCCTATTCGACCGCCACGGCCTACCGGATATTTTCTCGGATGGGCGCCGGGGCGATGGTCCGGCTAAAAAAGCCATCGTCGATCCCGTCAAAACAACCACGGACAAGGCTAGCCCATACTTCGTTCCGCCCGAAGCGCGCATCGCAACCTTCGATCAGGATGGCACAACCTGGGTCGAGCATCCGATTTACACCTAGGTTGTCTATTGTCTTGAGCTGGTTCCAACCGTGGTGAAAACGCGGCCGGAGCTCAAAAACGTCGAGCCGTTCAAGACGGTGCTCTCCGGCGATCGCGAGGCGATCGCGAAGCGGTATTGAAGGATATCAAGGCCATTGCATTCGATGTCCAGGGTACGTGCGTTGATTTCTATCAGCCACTTCTGCGCGTCGGGAATAAAATAATCGAGGCTCCTGCTGGCGAAAACGTGAACTCATCAAATGGTTCGGCGAGCATGTCCTTCAAATAATGCTGGGCGGCGATGCCGACGGTGACGTGCGGATTGAAATTCTTGCCGCTTGCTTTCGGAACAAACGTCGCGACGTAGTCGATTGTCGGCTTGTTGATGCCAGGCTCTTCGGGCGTCGTAACGAACGCCGCAGCGGTCCCAATTTTCGCCGTGAAAGGGGCGACCGCGTCGATCAAACTTTGCTGCAGCTTGAGCAAAGCGTCAGTCGGCTTAATGACAATGCCCGCAAGGCCAATGTCCTTCCAGGGAATGTAGTAGTATTTTAGAGCCTTCAATTTCCAGTCGGCAGCCTTCGATTTAGCCAGGATCGC
>PLUZ01000375.1 GCA_003162995.1 Methylocapsa sp.
CAATCCGCCGCTGGAGGATCAGGGCAACATCTGACAGGTGGTTCGCTACCCGCGCATTCACGGTAATCGGCGGCATCGGTTTGTCACAGGAGGAGAGCGCCGATGACGATCGTCGTGATTGTCAGCGGAGCGCCGATCCGTAAATAGCTCCAGAAGTCGATCTCGATGTCTTCGGCCGCGGCGCGCTGGGCCACGATCAGATTGGCCACCTACCCGAGCAGCGTGAAGTTGCCGCCCAGGGCCGAATGACACATGTATATGGCTGTGAGATTGAAAAGTGTACATTTGAAAACTGTGATTTTGTGGATGGAATGCGGGATCGACACGGCGCTCGAACGCAGGCGGCGATCCCGCCTGCCGGTGCGGATCTGGCGGCTGAAAACGGCCGTCTGCGGCGCGAGAACGAGCGCCTGCGCATGGAGCGGGAACCCGTCCTCAAACACTTCCATGGCCGGATGGCTATGGGCTGTTCGTGCCCGAGGTGTAATCTTCCAACTTGAGTTCAAAACGCGCCAAGTCCGTCGCCCGGCAGCTCCGGCCCAGGAGCTCTGCCGCCATTCTGACCGGTCGCNNTCTCCCACTCGTTACTTCTTCTTACCCTTTTTGCCGAGCACCTTATTGGCCTTTTCGTCGATCTTGGCTTCCTCGCTTTTGCTAATACGGCCGGATTTGACCGCCTGGGCTGCGCGCGCCTTCGCATCCGCGGCGTGGCTTTCATCGGGGATTGGATAGCTCCGGCCCGGACCCGCGAATTCACTCTTGGAAAGCTTGTTACGCTCCTTACTCGTCAGCTTTGCCATTTCTTCAACCTCCGTTTTGCTTCTTGTCTCTCATAGCCGGCCGCCGCTGGCATCTTGCAGGGATCATATGACGCTCAGGCAGATGTACGCGAGCGGCGAGGCGGAAAGCTTGATCCGGCAGCCCAATCCCTTCGGCGCTGGCCTGTTCGATGTCGAGGCAAACGATCGAAGCTACAGGAGATGCATGTCGACGGCACAGTGAGCGCCCCGGTCCTATGCTCGTGACACCGCAAGCCCTGGCAATTTCCTGTCCCGTTGCGACGCAGCGGCCCATTGGGCTTGTGCGGCGTTCCATGTTTTGGCGATCCGCGCCGACACCGCCTTTGCCTGGGCCTGACCAAGTTCAGTCAACGGCAGCTCGGTGCGGCCGCGGAAGAGCGCTCTGGTTTGATCCCCTCGACATGGCCATGGCGAGTTAGAATTTATTTCGACATCTAGGCCTCTGTTGTCGGTTGCATCCGGACGCCGGCCAAGTGCCGATCACGCGCGGTCAACCACATTTGCGTGACGGCCGACCCAGATGAAGATTGGCAGGGCTGCGAGCTCAGCGGCGACGCAGTAGGCAATCATAAACGGCAGCGAGAGATCATAGAGGAATCCGATCGCGGCGCTGCCGAGGAACCAGAACACACCATAGCCGGCGGTAAACAGCCCGAAGGCAGAAGCTCGGCGTTCGATTGGAACCATTGGCGTAACCGCAGCGGGAATAATCGATTCATGCACGCCCATGCCTAGTCCCCAGATCGCAGCTCCGATGAGGGCTGTCCAGAATCCTCCTAGGAAGACGAGCGGCGCAAACGAGGCGGAGAGAAGGATCAGCCCGATCAGGACCGAGAACCCGAAACGGTCGAATAAGCGCGCGAACAACGGTGACCCGCTGCCGCTGACAGCCATAGCGACGGCGTAGAAGATAGCAATCCACTCACCGGGCACCGCGCCGGTCCGGCCGAAATGATAGGCGATGATGGGGTAATCGGCGAAGCCGGCGGCTACGAGCGCGGCACCCGCCAAGTAGATCCAATAGATCCGCGGCAGCCCGCTGCCCTGCACGTCCGGAGGCGTCGTTTCGAGATCCTGGGGGCGTGGGTAGAGCAAGCGCGCGACCAAGACGAAAGAAAGGTTGATGAGGGCCGGGACGAACAAGACGGCGAAGGCCAAGTGATAGCTGCCGTGACGCGCCAGCACTGCCGCCACGACCAGCGGACCGAACATGGCCAAAATCGTCAGTCGCGATCTTCATCGGCAAACCGATTCCCAGACCGGACAGGTTTTTGAGCAGGGACAGGTAGCCGCTATAGCTGATCTTGATCATCATTATGGTTACGGCTGAAGTCACTGAATGGCAAGCCCACTCACGTCGTGACAAAGCCGCCTCCCATTCACGATGTCGATCGAGCTTCCCGTCTACCCTCCCAAAAGGCGCCCGAACTCGTGCGGCGCTACAAACGGTCGGCTACGGACGTTTCCCCCAACTCGCTCGCCATCCGCCTCCGCCACGAACGAGCCGGATGATCAGCAACAGGATCAGCGCACCAATGGTGGCGTTGATGATCGCCGCAACAATTCCCATGCCAAGATGGATGCCGAGTTGAGGAAGCAGCCAACTACCGATGAAGGCGCCTACGATTCCAATGAGGAGATCGCTAATGATCCCAAAGCCGACGCCTTGCAGGATTTGGCCGGCCACCCATCCGGCGGTGAGGCCGACGAATAATATGATCAGGAGACTTTTACCCGACATGTACATGTTCGTACCATGCGTTAGGGAGAAGGAGGACAACCCTCCCACGCTAGTAAAGCTACGCCCATGCCAAGGTAATGACTGTACAAAATTGCTCACATCAAGAGGATGTGACCGCGTGCTCGCAAAAAGTGCAAATTTAAGTCTCGATTTGTTCAGTCTCGATATGCGGCTCCTCGTGCAGAACAACATTCAACAATGAACTGTGGACTTCAACGCCGTCACCGTTGTAGTGAATGAAGCCCAGTTTTCGAAATTTGTTCATGCAGAAACGCACGCGGGACCGAGTTGTTCCG